>CAZORS010000108.1:0-18010 GCA_964582025.1 uncultured Pirellulaceae bacterium
GGATCATTGTTGTGAAGAAGCATCGATCCAGATTTGTCGATCACAATCGAGATATCTCGCTCATTCTGCCGGGTAACTGAGTTTCGTTCCGGACTGAAGTATCGGTTGATACCGGCCACATTGAAAACTGATTCCGTATTGGCGATTGCCGACACGCTGACACCGTTGAAGATCTCTCCCGATCTGGCTTCCGATTCGGAAATACCGCCATCGTAGGCAGATTGATCGATGTACTTTTGATCCGAACCCAATGCGTAGAGTTCGATGTAGCTGGAAAAATCAGCCGGCGGAGTCAAAGTTTGGCCCGCGACTTCATTGCGTTGATAGTAGTTATCAATCGTCTGCTGCATCTTGGTGACGACTTTGTCTGCAGTCGGCTGATCCATATTCTGGTAGACGTTCAGAGATCGACCGCCAGCGTGTGACGCGACGTCGGTGGCAATTTTCAATTCAGTCGTCGTCAGCTGATAGTACGCAAGATTGATTGCGAACCCACAAAGGATTAACAGCACCGGAAGCAGCATTGCCAACAATGGTATGATGGCTCCATCGCGATTGACGTTCTTCTTTTGAAAGGTAGACATTTTTTAGCTCCCTGAAAATCTTGGGTCGAGTTCGTAGGTCGTTGGCGATCTAGTGTGTATTGGTTCTGAGCGTCACTTGAGACGATATCACGGCATTGGATAGCGAAATACTTTCTGGGTGATTTGAGTCCGGAGACAAAAACGCACCGAAGAAACTATTGCTGGCATACGGCACATCGATTTGAACGGTAACCAGCTCAGCAATCTCCGACGTCACTGGCACTCCGTCTTCATCCGTGAAAACGACTACCGTGGTTGCATCGGAAACTCCGAGTCGACTCAACGCATTCGCTGCGGCGTCTTCGGCGGTTTGGTCCACTCCGCCGAGCACCATGGCACTGCGAGCTGCTTCGTAGGCAGCATTGGAAACTTGGCTTCGGACCATACTGATGCGGGTGAATTCCATACAGGCGAAAGTGATGGCGAGGAAAAGTGGCAATATCAATGCCATCTCGACTGTCGTGGCGCCGATACGGTTTCTTTCGCGGCTTCTTGATTTTCGATTGGTTTTTATCATGGTTTATCTGAGTCAGACAAATATTGGGTTAGCGTCGTCGAAACGAATTACAGCTTTTCATTCATTCAAATCAGTTGGCGGTAAGCCTGTTTCAAATGCGTAGGTGACCTCTCCGGTGAGAATCCGCCCAGAAAATAGTTCAAAGGCGAACATTGAATTTTCAGTCGCTGAACAACTAACGGAAACCGTTAGCGGATCCAGAACCCTCTGGTTTCCAAACGTTGCAGGCGTGATCGTGATATCGGCGTCGGTTACGGTTACGTTCCGGTCAGCGAGAATGTCTGTAACATATTCTCGAACGTCCTCGGGAGTGGTGTTCTGCCGTGCTCCGAAGCGAGCACCTTCGTAGGCCGCAATTTCCAGTGATTCCTTGAGGTAGTAGCCAGAACATATTTCCAATGTGCCAAACATCAGAATGATGATGACTGGAATACAGAAAGCAGCCTCAATGGTTGCGATCCCACTACGCGAATCGCGATGGAGTCGTCGTGAGAGTGGAGATGAAATTTTCTTGGTGGCAAACATGGGTATACAGTTTGACGGGAAAGTTTTAACCGCAGACAACTGCAGTTCACTTTGAAACCTATGTTTGTTTGCTCAGCGGGGTCGGAAGATAGTCAATTAAAGAAAGAAAAACTGACACCACACAGGTTGTACAACCCGAAGATCCAGAACAATCGTGTGCTCCAAGCGCGGTAAAACCCAACGGCGCGCAAAAAAGCCGCTGACACAACAGGTGCCCGCGGCTGTTTAACGTAGATATACTTTGCGAGCTACGCGCGACGTCGTCGGCTCAAGCCAGCGATTCCGAAAAGAACAATCGCGACAACTGAGCTTGGCTCAGGGACTGCTTGAGTGATTGAAAAGTCGACTGAATATCCAAGGTCTTGAAACGATCCGAGGGTCGTTGCTGAAATGAATGTGTCGGAACCAGAGTCAAGGACACCTGTCATAAGTGCAGCGGTACGTGATAGGCCAAAATTCACATTGTTCGGGTCAATCACAGTCAGACCATTCTGATCCAAGACCGTATCTCCTCCAGAGATGGCGTATCCTTCGTCCCAGTGACCATTTCTAGTACCACCTTGTCCACCGAGTTCCACGGGAACGAATGTGGCCGAGTTATTGAATTCTGTTTGGTACTGAGTCAGAGCATTCACTCCAGTGTACTGGCCTGTGTTGTTGTTATAGAGATTGTTGGTCGTCCACAAAGTTCCGATACCCAAAACGTGTCCCATTTCATGAAGGATCACGTCTTCGAGGGTTCCGTTGGCGTCCAAAGTTGCAATGTCTGCGACGTCGAAATTCATGGCACCATGCGAGGCCAGCCAGACGTTACCATCGTTGACGAATTGGTTCGGGCCCGCACTTCCCAGCGTTCCGCCTTGCCCATCAATCGTAACAACACTCGCATCAATAAATAACGAACTCAGGTTGTCACCAACGTTGTAGAAAGAGTTTCCACCGTTATCGCTAACGATGTTGACTCCATCGATCCATCCGGTAATCACCGACTCCCATGTCGCTTCAGCGGCATCGAATGCACTCTGAAACTGCGATGCTCCAGTGTAATTCAGCTCAATATTGAATGGTGTGACTTGTGCGTTGGCAGGCATTGCTAATGCGGCAAACGCCAAAATAACCGAACAGAAAATCGTTTTCATATGAACACCCAAATAATCAATCGCAAGTACAACTGCCCGATGAGGCCCTGCCTAAATGGCCGCCTTTTGTTCCAGCTTAAATTAAGCGGTTGAAACTTCAACGGGGAAATTCAAGGTTAGTCGGTCCTGCTGAAGGCTCTTTCAACCTTCCGACAAAAAAGATTGGGAAACCGAACGGGGCGTCGAATCACCGGAATGACCGTCAAACCCAAAAGAAACAGGACGAACGACCGTCAACTGCTGCCTAAACGATGTTTCCGTATCGGTGGACCGTTTCGGAAATTGATTGCTCTCTGAGCAGTTTCAACATCTCAATTCGTCCGTTAGACAGGACACGTTTTGAAACAGAAACGTTTCTCAATGCAAGAATTTTAGCGAGCCGATCAGAGGTCCCGCTTCCGAGAAGCGTGATCGATCCGGATTTCAATTCGCCGCATCGCATCGAAAAATCTTCATCCGACTCACGAGTCCAGTCAATGCAAAACGAGCCCAGCATTGGTTCGAGATCCAAACCATCGTCGGTGCTGACCATCAATTTGACTCCGGCGATGTGGCAAGCGGTGGCGACGGTCAACAGTGAGTCCACTGTCAAACGATCCACTGACTCAACTCGCACGATGTGCCACGGACGAGGTCGGTACCGAAACACATTGGTTTCGCCGTGAATCTGGGTTGGATCATGAGCAACTGAAAATTCATGAGTCCACCAATACTGGAAACTCTCAGCCGCAGCGGCAATACGTTTTTGCTGCTCTGGATCTTCGCACGATCGTTGAATCCATTCTCCCAGCGATTGCGAAACATGTTCGCGAAGTTTCGGCGAACTCGTTTGAGTCCATTCGCTGAACAGGCTGACGTAGTTCGCGCCACCCGCTTTTGAACCGGGACCGATACAGGAATCTTTCCAGCCACCGAAAGGTTGCCGCTGCACGATCGCTCCTGTCGTTGAACGGTTGATGTAAGCGTTGCCGACTTCGACTTTGTCTCGCCACAATTCGATCTCCTGCGGATCGAGCGAATGAATCCCTCCGGTCAGTCCGAAATCGCTTGAGTTCTGAATTTCGATCGCTTCCTCAACACTGGTGACTCGCATCAATCCAAGCACCGGACCAAAGCATTCCGTTTTGTGGTACCAACTGCCAGGCTTGACTCCCATCCGAATTCCGGGGCTCCAAAGACAAGGGTTACCGTCGATCATCTTCGGCTCGAGCAACCACTCTTCGCCCGGCTCGAGCTTGGTTAGACCTTGTGCAAGTTCTGGTGCCGGTTCGCGAATCACAGGTGTCACAATCGCCGACGCATCCCACGGAACGCCAACTTTCAGGCTCGACGCCGCGTCGACTAACTGCTGCCGAAACTTGGGGCTGTCGTAAACTTCATCGTCTACCAATGCGAGACTGCTGGCCGAGCACTTTTGTCCGGCGTGGCCAAACGCGCCGCGAACCAGATCCTTGATGGCAAGGTCCAGATCAGCAGAAGAAGAAATGATCAGGCAGTTCTTGCCGCTAGTCTCGGCCAACAATTTCAAGTTCGGTCGCCAACTTTGAAAAAGGCGTGCCGTGTGAATGCTGCCAGTCAATACGACGGCAGCAACGCGTTCATCGCTAATTAACTGTTGCCCAACTGGTCCGTCTTCCATCGGAATGAATTGCAAAACGTCGCGTGGAACGCCCGCATCCCAAAGCTGATTCACCATCGTCCACGCGGTCAAGACTGCTTCGCCGGCCGGCTTCAGGATCACCGAATTCCCCGCCATCAGGGCAGCCAAAACGCCGCCGCAAGGAATCGCAAACGGGAAGTTCCAAGGGGGAGTAACCACAACGACGCCGATTGATTTGGCTTCCGTTCCGTCGAACCAACCTTCGGCATCGAGGCTTCCAGCGTAATAGTTGGCGAAGTCGATTGCTTCGCTGACTTCAACATCCGATTCGCCGATCGCTTTTCCAGTCTCGAAGAGCATGGCTCCGATTGCCTCTGCTCGCCCGTTGGAAATCTGGACGCCAACCTGTCGAAGGATCTCACTTCGTGCCGCAATTCCTTTTGCCTCCCAAGCTTTCTGAGCAGTCGACGCAATGCAAAGCGCTTCCTCGACATGTTCAGCAGTCGCTTCGGCATACTGGTAGACGACTTCACCGGGTTTAGACGGATCGTGACCTTCGCCCGTCAACGGCTCGAGAACATTCTTCTCTCCGACACAAACGGGGATCGGTTCGATGATCTTCGATCTCCATCGCTCAACGATTTCAGCTGCCCATAATCGATTCGTGGGCAACGAAAAATCCGTATCCTCCGCGTTATGAAACTTCCCTCCGGATTCCGCAATCGTGTGCGTCTCGTTACGGCGATCCTGATTTCGATTCGGGGTCGCCGAAAGAGATTCACTCTGCGAAAGTTCCACTGCTTCGCGAAACGCCGAAATCTGCCGATCCCATTCGGGCGAATCTTTCTCCAGCGCAAACAATGCCCCCAGAAAACTTCCCGGCGCGGTGTTTTCGTCGAGCCGCCTGACAAGGTACGCCACCGCGGCTTCGAATTCCGAATCGAGAACAACAGGAGAATACAAAAGCATATCGCCCGAACGCTTCAAGACCTCTGTCGCCTGTGCGTTTGCCATCCCTTCAAGCATCTCGAACTCGATGAATGATTGGACCTCGCGTCTTTCACGCAACAATAGTCCGAACGCAATATCGAACAGATTGTGGCTTCCAATTCCGATCTGGACGACTTTGGCATTTTCGGCACGAGTCGCAAATTCGAGCATGCGTTTAAAGTTCGCGTCTGACTGAATCTTGCTGGTGTAAGGAGCTTGCGGCCAATCATGTATCGAAGCATCCACTTGCTCCATCGCCAAGTTGGCACCTTTGACGATCCGAATCTTGATTCGACCGCCGGACCGGGCATGACGTTCCTTCGCCCACTTCGTCAACGATTGAAGGACCTCAAACGAATCAGGCAGGTAAGCCTGCAACACGATTCCCGCCATCATCGTTTCGAATTCAGGTTCATCCAAAACGCTGCGAAAGATGTCAACCGTCAGATGAAGGTCTCGATACTCCTCCATGTCCAGATTGACGAACTTCGGTTTGGAAGTATTCTTTCCGCCAATCGCGGCTCGATAGAGTTCGCGTAAACGCGGCTTGATGAGCTCCTTCGTTTGCTCATAGCCAGTCAAAGAAATCTGACTGCAAATCGAGGACAGCTTTACCGAAATGTAGTCCACGCCTGGGTCGGTCAGGCGCTGCACATTGTCTTCAAGCCGTCGGTCGGCTTCCTTATCGCCGAGCACCGCTTCCCCAAGCTGATTGAAGTTGACACGCATACCGGAAGCCCGACGAGCCTTCAAATATTTGGCGAATTTATCCTTGGCCGCTGAGATAATCACATGTTCGCTGTCTTTGCGAATTTTCGACGTGACTTGAGGCATCACCAAACCAGGCACCCATTTAGCAGCCGTGTTTCCGATTCGCACGGCAATCCGATCGAAGAAAGAAAAGTAATGCGGCACACCGTATTCGTCGATCAGTGTTCGCATTCGTTTGGCTGCGCGATCAACGCCAATCATTCGCAAAACTTGATCGGCCATTGCCATCGTGAACTTTTTTCCGTCAGCGTCACCCATCATTCGGGCCATCATTGCGGAACGCTTTCGTTCAGCGCTCGATTCATGTTGGCGAGAATGCTCCAGAATTTCTGCGGCAAGCTCGATCGCTTCTTCGCCGATCGCGACGAAATCCAAATCTGTTTTTTGAGTCATAAGCGTCTGGATTTCTCGAATGACAAATTTGCTGGTTGAAGCTGACTGACAATTTGAATCAAAATCACATCAACCTGACAGCATCCATTTTAGGCTGCAAAACGCTGGGTGAAAACACTCCTGCGTCAGTTCGGCACGCCAATTGCTTTCCCATCGATCGACATACTACTTTGCGGACAGTTGATCAGACGGAAGTCTCCGTTGGGCATGTCGGCAACTTCTTTGGAGAGCTACTATGAAAACGTCTTCTAATTCTAATCGCCTTGGCGACTTTCCGGTCGACATCGAAAACCTGTTTGACCACTTTTTTGGAAACCAACAAAAACCGAATTCATCATCCTGCTTGGTTCCACCGGCGAACGTGATCGAATCAGAAAATGCATATTCACTGGTGATGGAACTTCCAGGAGTCGAATCCGAAAGTGTTTCCATTGAAATCAAGGACAATCAGCTTGTCGTCAGTGGAAGCAAGTCTATTTCCGAGATTGGCGAAGGTGAAAGACTTGCAAAATCGGAACGGCGTGGCGGAGACTTTCGCCGCAAGTTCGAATTTGCGTCACAAGTCGATGCGGATGCGATCACCGCCGACTTTAAGGATGGCTTGCTGACCATCACTTTGCCGAAGTCGGAGAAAGCCCGACCTCGCAAGATTCAAATCCGGACCGCTTAAAACGCGGGCCGTCCGGATGCGGCTGGGACATTGAGCCCAGCCGTTTTTCGCTATCGCTTCGCGTGGCTTTAGCTTTACCAAAACATGGGTCATACTATTGGTGACTCATTTTCTGCTTGGTGACGCAATGACACTCTTGAAACCTCTGACAATTCTCTCTTTCGTTGTACTTTGCATCTCGGGATGTGATTCCACAGTTCCGTCAAATTCGGCTGAGCTATCGCGGGAGATCGGAACGGTCACTCTGGAGGTTGACTTTGGTGCAGACAAACGTTCCAAATCAATCGATGTCGTTTGCTCGCCCGAGTCAACCGTTTTGCTCTCGCTCGAACGTGCCCAAAACATGAAGAAGCTAAAAGTCGATTTTCGAGGAACGGGAGAGACGGCTTTTGTTACTTCGATTGGCGGCGTCGAAAACATGGGCTCTGAAGGTAAAAACTGGATCTTTCGCGTAAACGACAAACTCGGCGACAAAAGTGCTGGAGTCTATCCGGTCAAACCAGGCGACAAGATTTCATGGTCTTATGGGAATCCGCCGAAAGAACTTCAATAGACTCGCCTCAATGGCGGGGAATTGAATTTCTGCCATTCGACCGCGGGCGATTCTGGATTATCATTTTAGCTTACAATACAAGCCGATACGGCTTACGACACAAGCCAAAATGTTTGAACATGAAACGTCCAGAAAACCTGATTCGCAATTCTTTGATCCTACTGCTACTGATTGCTGCTGGTGTCGCCAGCCGGTTCGTGCTGATCGATCTTCCTAACGTTAAGCCAATCGCCGCGATCGTTTTGTTTGCCGCGTTCTGGTTCCGCAGCTATTGGGTTGCCGGACTTTCTCTTGCCGTTGTGATGCTGGTTAGCAACAGTGGACTCGATGCTTGTCCATGGCAAGTCACCTCGGGCGTGATGGGTGGATTGGTTGTTGCCGTTTTTTTGGGACGTCGATTCGGTTCACGATTTTGCGACGCCCAAGAAGTTGCGTCGCGACCGACGACTGCCATCGCTCAGCTTTTTGGTTCCGCATTTGTGATGTCGCTGGCCTTCTTCGTGATCTCCAATCTGGCCGTTTGGTCGATGGGACAATGGTATCCACTGACACTCGGCGGACTGGTTCACTGCTTCACCGCCGCAATCCCGTTTTTCAAATACACTTTCTGTGGCGACCTGTGTTTCACCGCAGCGATCTTTGGCATTTGGTACGCCGTTGAAACCAGCGCCCAAGTCTGCGTTGCGAAGGTTGCCTCATCGGCCTCATCGGCCTCATCGCAATGACATTTCGCACGATTGCTTTTTTATTGCTGCTACAAAGCGCTGTTTGGGCGCAGAGCACCTCCGTCGATTCTCTGGTTCAATCGACGTTGGAAATTGCAGGTAGTAATCGTGTCGAACTTCAAACGGCAATCGATTCGATCGAGCCCGAGATGAAACCGGGCTTGGATTTCCTGTTGGCTTACATGCCACCATCGGACGCAAAGTCTCTGGATGCGAAATTCCTGCTGGACCACGTCCGCGGAGCCTACGAAGCTTGGAATGGTTCGCCTTGGAAAGACAAAATCGATGAAGATACTTTCCTAGATTACATTTTGCCCTATGCGAACGTCAGCGAACGACGCGAACAATGGCGATCCGATTTCAGAAAGCGTTTTTTGCCGATGGTGGAATCTGCGAAAACGCCTTCGGAAGCGGCAGTATTGCTGAACCAAAAGATTTTTCATGAGCTGGGCGTCAGATACTCAACGAAACGCAAACGAGCCGACCAAGGACCTTACGAATCAATCGAAGGCGGAACCGCATCATGTACCGGATTATCAATCCTGCTGATCGACGCCTGCAGGTCTGTTGGCGTGCCGGCTCGATTCGTTGGAACACCGCAATGGTCTGACAACAGCGGCAATCATTCGTGGGTTGAAATCTGGGACGGCGAATGGAAGTTCACTGGGGCGGCCGAACCCGACGGCGACGACTTGAACAAAGGCTGGTTCACCGAACGAGCAGCCAAAGCCACGGAATCAAAACGTGAGTATGCGATCTATGCCGTGACGTATCGAAACACGGGCCTGAAATTCCCCATGGTTTGGCGAAGAGATTTCGATCCGGTATGGTCAGTCAATGTTACCAACAGGTACGCTAGAGAACCGCTAATCCGACACGATCAGATGCTGCTTCGCATTAAAGCCATCGACCCTGAGTCGGGGCAACGTGTCGTCGCCAAATTCTCAATCATCGACGAAACGCCACAGGTGCTCTTTGAAGGAGAGACAAACGACGAGCGGTTCGACACGAACGACCACGCCGTTGCAGTTGTCCCGAAAGGGCTTCCGATCAAAGCTCGCTTTTCGATTGACGGCGTCGAATCAGAAATGGACTTGGGAGCGCCAGATGAAACGAGCCTGATCGTATTTCAGCTTCCGGCCCAAACGACACCCAACGCAAACACGGAACTCAGCCGCGCCGAAGCCGTTGAGGCTTCGAAGCACATTTGGACAACGCGAAAAAATGAACTCGCCAAGTCACGTGCCGCGGAAATGGAAGCCGAGCTGATCAAGCTCGATGCGTTTCCGAACCTCGAAATGAAATACGAATACAAAGTGTTTGGGGGGACACCGGACGACGGTCACTCCCTCTTCATCTCGATGCATGGTGGCGGTGGTGCTCCTGCGAAAGTCAACGAACAACAGTGGAAGAACCAGATCGGCCTCTATCAGCCTGCCGAGGGAATTTACCTGGCTCCACGAGCACCGACGAACACCTGGAACTTGTGGCACGAAGCTCACATCGATCAGTTTTTCGATCGCATCATCGAGAATTTCGTTTCCGCCGGGGGAGTGAATCCGAATCGCGTTTATCTATTGGGCTACTCTGCCGGCGGCGACGGTGTCTATCAACTTGCTCCAAGGATGGCAGACCGTTTCGCAGCGGCCTCGATGATGGCAGGACATCCAAATGGAGTCAGTCCTGAAGGGCTTCGCAATCTCCCGTTCGCCATTTACATGGGTGGCAAAGATGCGGCTTACAAACGCAACGAAATCGCGGCGCAGTGGAAAGAGAAACTAGCCAAGCTTCGCAAAGAAGATAACGACGGCTATGAACATGTCGTTGAAATCTATCCGGATAAAGGTCACTGGATGGATCGCAAAGATGCGGCAGCGATTCCGTGGATGCTAGAACGGACGCGAAATCCGTGGCCAACGAAAATTGTCTGGCGCCAGAGTGGCGTGACCCACGATCGGTTCTACTGGCTGTCCGTAGCCGAGGGTGCTGCGAAGAAAAACACGACCATCGTTGCGACCGTTGATGGCCAGAAAATCTCCGTTGAAACCGAAAACGTGAAATCGTTTCGCATCTGGCTAAGCGACAAACTGCTCGATTTGGACCAAGATATCGAATTGGTCGTCAACGGAAAGTCAGAAACAAAGTCGGTGAATCGAAGTGCCGACGCTCTCCGGCAAAGTCTTGAATCACGTTTCGATCCGGCGATGATGGCACCGGCGTACATCGATGTTTCATCTGAGTAGTGATTGCTTTTTCAATCCTGCTGAGGCTCGGGCTCAACTTCGGCGTCAGGCTCAGTGACTTCCTCAGAAACATTTTTTAGCTTTGCAAGACTCTGTTCGTATTGACGAGTCATCCCGTCGACGAAGATATGGCGGAAGTAACCATAGAAAGGCCCGGACGGCAACGTGCCTTCGCTGCTCCACGTGATGGTTGTGCCATCTCCCGAAGGAGCAAGCACAATCGAAGATTTCATTTCTGGAAAATTCGAAAATCGAAGCTGGTAGTCGATTCGCTCATCGGCTTTCTGGTCCGTAAACCAGAGCTTGCCTGCTCCCCGGATATCAGTCCATTTTTGGCTTTTCCCATCGGCCGCGTAGCTAACGGTCAGATCCTCGATCGAATCTGGATCCCATTGCGACCAAGCTTTCCAATCAGGAAGGGAATCGAGATGCTTATAGACGGCGGCTGGAGTTGCCCGAACTTCCGCCGATGCAGAAAGCGAATAGCCGTGCGGAAGCAGCGATCCAACCACAGCGAAGAACAGAATCACGCAACCAACAAGCGCCAGCAATCGGATCCAATACTTCATCTGCGTTCCGGATGGGGCGGGTTTGGTAGATAGGGCATGCCACGACGACCGTGGCCCCTGAAAGTTTCACCACGTGTCCCGCTGTCGTCAATAGACTGAAAGCCCGCTTTTCACCTTTTCAACGCTGTCGACGAATGTTGAGATTGGCATTCAGATGCTGGTTGATACAATCTAGGTGCTTCCAACGCCCCAACAATCGAGATGAACATGCCCGACGAAACATTCGCGTTGCACCAACTGGTGGCAAGGGACCGGCGATATCCAATCGAAGCCTATTTCTTTGTTCGCGATGCCCTCTCGTACGCGGCCGATTCGATGGAGCTGAGTAATCAGTATCATCACGAATCTGAGACTCATGAATCCGCCGAAGAACACCATCTCACTGGCCAGCAATTATGCGAAGCGATCCGCGAGTTTGCCGTTAACCAGTTTGGCTATATGGCAAGAATCGTCTTGAAGAACTGGGGCATTCAGTCAACAAACGGCTTCGGCGACATCGTCTACAACATGATTGAAATTGGGCTGATGAAGAAATCAGACCAAGATCTAAAGTCTCACTTCGACGATGTTTACGAATTCGAATCTGCGTTCGATGAGCGGTTTCAGATTTGTAATTCTTTGGCCAAACGCCGCGTTTAGATTGCACAACCTACGTGGCACAGTGGTCCCCACGGTGTACATGACTACGGTGAAGACCACCGAGCTTCTATGGCCCAAACTCAAAACAGCCTCAGTTGGCTTTATGCTCGAGGCATCTACTATCCAACGTTGCTTTGGAACATGCTACTCGGCCGCTGGCTGAAAGTCCGCAATTGGTGGGACGTTGTCGACGACGACATTGTCCTTGGTGCGTTCCCATTCGCGCGAGACGTCAAATCGATGCACGACCTTGGCGTGCGAGCCGTTGTGAATACTTGCGAGGAAGCTTGCGGACCGGTTGCTGAATACGAAAAATTCGGCATCGATCAATTTCGCATGCCGACCGTCGATTTCACTCATCCATCACTCGCAGACGTTACGGCGGCTGTCGCGTTCATCGAGTCCCACGTCGCCCAAGGCCACCGGGTCTACATTCACTGCAAAGCAGGACGCGCTCGCAGCGCAACCGTCGCAATCTGTTGGTTAATAAAAAGCCGTGGTATCACAAAAGAAGAAGGCCAGCAGATCTTGAGCACCGCTAGGCCTCACATCAATCAACATCTGTGCTCGCGGCCGGTGGTGATTGAATTTGTAAAGCGATTGCGATCCGAAACCTGCTCGCAACCTTGCCCGAAAAAAAAATAGCCGCAGCGAATGCTGCGGCTAAAAGATTTCAGATCACTAAAACAATACTATCGCTGCGAGCGACGACGTCCAGCGAGACCAACCATCCCGAGCAGCAAAAAAGTTACAGCTGACGCTGGTTCAGGAACAGCAACGATTTCTGCATTGAATGTAAACGCATGGTCTCCGTTGCCGAACGTTGAATCACCAGGTGAAGTTCCAACGGCTGGCGGACCAGGCGCCAAAAACCATTGAGCAGTATGGCTAAACCCATCCGTACTGACGGCGGCGCCGTCGATACTAATGTCGAAAAAACCTTCCGTTGGGATTAAGAACCCAGCCCCAACAGCAAGATTGTTGAAAACGAAGTTTCCGTTATTTGGACCGACGTTGAATGTGATCGTGTTGGCCAAAGTCCCTGCAGTGTCGAACCAACTGAAAATCAGGTTTCCACCAGTGAAATCCGCCGCCGCATCTGTTGAAAGTGGGTCTTGCGAGATACCACCAACGAATGAAAAATCGATCAGCTCTACCGTGGATCCTTGGCTGAGCCCAGCCGCATTCATGACGTAGTCTTCGCCCAAAAATGTTACGTCTCCTGTCAGCGAGCCTGCCGCACTTCTTCCACCAAACGCCACAAAGCCGGCACCTGGATTCGAATCAAAAACAATGTCTGCATTCGCCGTTGAACCAGCGGCGAAAAATGATACCGCAATACATGCGATCAATCTCGTTAATATTTTCATAGGTGTACTCGTCAAAATAAAGAATTTGTAGCAGCAGTTTTGCGAAACGACGTGGAAGAACGGTGATATCGTTTGTAACAATGGAATCGGTTATCCATCCTAACTGAGTGATGGAGGTAAGCAAGAGTTGCCGTGACGAAAATGACGATTATTATGAATATGACGGCAAACTGGCGATGCTGCTGCCGTCGACAAGCCCGGTCGCGACAAGGGGAAAAACAGGATGGAACCCCAGACCAAAATGTCACAATTTGGTGATAGCGGAATCCACCACCTTGTCTCGCAACATGGGATCCCTGCGCACGTTAACTTTAGATGAAAACAGTCTGCCGTGAGTCTGCTGTGGACTTTACCTTTATCTGACCTCGTGATAACTTGTCGGCCCTTGAATTGCCGCAATTTGACGCGGTTCGTCGCCCAGTCGTCTGCTCGTTTCGTACCCACGTTTCGACAAGGCCTCTGACCACCTTCTATGAACTCCGACGAATCCGCAGACCAGAGATTCACGAATGTCTGACTGCGGAGATTCTACGTAACGGCTCCGATCGTTTGAAAACGGACTCGGCAGTTTATTCAATCTGCTGTGCAAACAACTACTGTCAAAACCTAACTGACGAAATTCTGAAAAGGCAAACCACGATGGCAAAGAAGTACGTATATTTTTACGGTGGCGGCAAGAAGATGACCGACGGCGATCGCTCAATGCGTGAAATCCTCGGCGGCAAAGGCGCTAACCTTGCTGAAATGTGTAACGCTGACGTACCCGTGCCTCCAGGCTTCACTGTTTCAACAGAAGCTTGTGCAGTCTACGAAGACAAAGGCAGCTATCCAAAAGAAATGATGCAGCAAGTTAAGCTTGAACTTGCGAAGCTGGAAAAGCTTGAAGGCAAAAAACTTGGCGATGCCAAGAACCCGCTGCTCCTCTCTGTTCGTTCCGGTGCGGCTCAGTCAATGCCTGGAATGATGGACACGGTTCTGAACCTTGGGATGACTGATAAATCCGTCAAAGGTTTCGCAGAAGCAACCGACAACCCTCGCGCGGCTTACGATTGCTACCGTCGTTTCATCGACATGTTCGGCGACGTGGTTATGGGTCCTTATTCGACGCTGAATCACCATCACTTCGAAGAAGCCCTCACGGCGATCAAAAAGAAGTACAAAGCAAAGCAAGACACGGATCTGACTGCAGACCAGCTGAAAGAGCTCGTAGAAAACTACAAAGCGATCTACAAGAAGCACGTTGGCAAACCGTTCCCACAGGATCCAATGAAGCAGCTTGAGCTTTCGATCAATGCTGTCTTCGATTCATGGCAAACTGAGCGAGCCGTTAAGTATCGCATCCTGAACAAGATCACTGGCCTGATTGGAACGGCTGTAAACGTTCAAACAATGGTCTTCGGCAACATGGGCGATGACTGTGCGACTGGCGTTGCGTTCACACGTGATGGCTCGACTGGCGAAGCCAAGCCAATGGGTGAGTACCTTGTAAATGCTCAAGGTGAAGACGTTGTTGCTGGTATTCGTACGCCAATCAACTTGGACGAAATCGTCAACGAAGAAGACAAAGGCTTGGTCAAAGCGGGCAAGGAATTGCTCAAGATCATGGCCAAGCTTGAGAAGCATTACAAATACCCTCAGGACGTGGAATTCACGATCCAGCAGGGCAAGCTCTACATGCTTCAGACTCGTAACGCAAAACGCGTCGGTTTGGCGGGAGTTCGCTGGGCGGTTGAAATGGCGACTGGCGTCGACCAGATGACCGGCGAAAAGTTGCCGAAATTGCTCAACGCAAAAGAAGCCCTGATGACCGTTCAAGGCAGTGACCTTGAGCAGTTGCTGTTCCCAATCTTCGACGCCAAAGCCGAAGCCAAGCAAACTCCGATTTGTTCTGGTCTTCCAGCTGGTCCTGGTGCGGCTGTTGGTGCAATCGTTCTGAACTCGGACAAAGCCGAGCAGATGAAGAAGAAGAATCCTAACGCGAAGCTGATCCTCGTTCGCCACGAAACTTCTCCGGAAGATGTCGGCGGAATGGGCGCTGCGGAAGGTATCCTCACAAGCACCGGCGGTATGACTTCACACGCGGCTGTTGTTGCTCGCGGTTGGGGTAAGTGCTGCATCTGTGGTGCGGGCGACCTGAAGATCAACGAGAAAAAAGGAACGATCTCAGTTGCTGGTAAGACTTACAAAGAAGGCGAAATCATTTCGCTGAACGGTTCGACCGGTAAAGTTTACGTCGGCGAGATTCCATCTGAGTCTTCTCCGATCGTTGCTGGTTTGGTCGAAGGCAACAAGAAGGCCCAGAAGCACTGGATCTTCAAGATGTACGAAGTCGTTTCTGAGTGGTCCGACAAGTTCCGCAAGATCAACGTTCGCACAAACGCGGATTCACCAGCGGATTCAAAGAACGCTCGTGCGTTCGGCGCCGAAGGCATTGGCCTATGCCGTACCGAGCACATGTTCTTCGAAGGCGATCGCATCACCGATGTCCGTCGCTTCATCCTCGCGGACACCGACAAAGAGAGAACTGCTGCGATCAAGAAGCTTCTGCCGCACCAGCGGAAAGACTTCGCTGGAATCTTCAAAGCGATGGACGGCCTTCCGGTAACCGTTCGTCTGTTGGATCCTCCTCTTCACGAGTTCCTGCCTCACACGGAAGCAGACATGAAGAAGATGGCTAAGGAAATGAAAGTTCCATTGGCAAAAGTTCAAGAACGCGTTGCTGAACTTCATGAGTTCAATCCAATGCTTGGACACCGTGGTTGCCGTTTGAGCATCACGTATCCAATCCTTTGCGAAATGCAAACTCAGGCGATCATCGAAGCGGCCGTAAAGGTTCAGGAAAAGGGCACGAAAGTGTTCCCTGAAATCATGATCCCACTGATCGGAACCAAAGCTGAACTCGACTATCTCGAGAAGATCGTTCGTCGCGTTGCCGACGGGATTATCAAAGAGAAGAAGTCGAAGGTTAAGTACATGGTTGGTACTATGATCGAGATTCCTCGTGCTGCTCTGACGGCTGACAAGGTTGCCGAAACAGCTGAGTTCTTCAGCTTCGGAACGAATGACCTGACTCAGATGACTTTCGGTTACAGCCGCGACGACATCGGATCGTTCCTGCCTGATTACTTGGAAGAGAAGATCCTTGAAACTGACCCGTTCCAACAGATCGACGAATCTGGCGTTGGCCAGCTTGTCGAGATGGCCGTTCAGAAAGGTCGTTCAACACGTCCAAAGCTGAAGTGCGGCATCTGCGGCGAGCACGGCGGCGAGCCGAACTCGGTTAAGTTCTGCGTTCGCACTGGCTTGGATTACGTTTCATGTTCTCCATACCGAGTTCCAATCGCACGATTGGCTGCTGCTCAAGCTGCTTTGGAAGCGAAAGCGTAAGGTGGCATAGGCTTCCAGCCTGTGAACATTTAGAAACTCAAACGGCGACATTGACTATTCAGTGTCGCCGTTTTTTTTTGAGGCCAATATCAATTGTTCGGGACGCTCGCTGGGGTATACAATCGTTGCATGAGCACTGCACGAAAATTCGAACCGGTATCTGTTGCTGACTACCTCGCTGGCGAAAAAACCGCAAAGCGGAAACATGAGTACGTAGGCGGCGAAGTGTATGCCATCGCGGGAGCCAGCAACACACACAATCGAGTTGCCTCAAATGTCACTGGCTTGCTTCACAGCCAACTCCGCGGCAACCCTTGCGATGTGTTTAATTCGGACACAAAAGTACGCGTCCGGGCTCAGACTGGGATGCGTTTCTTTTATCCAGACGCGATGGTTGTATGTAATGCCAATCCATCGGACGATCATTTCCAAGACAACCCTGTTCTCATCGTGGAAGTTGTTTCTCAGTCAACACGCCGTATCGACATGGGTGAGAAGCGAGAGAGCTATTTGCAGATCCCTTCTCTCGACACTTACATCATCCTCGAACAATCAACATTGGCCGCAATCGTGTTCCAACGTAATGAAAACGGTGAATTCCATCGCCAAAGCTACACAGACGGCAATGACACTGTTCCTTTGCCTACAATCAATTGCAAACTCAACCTATCCGAAGTCTACGAGAATGTTGAATTCGTTGAAGAACCCGAAGTGGAATAACGGTGGCTCGAGCTTTTAGCTAACGAATGATCAGCATGGCCTTGGGCATGATGTGAGCCCCACCAACGAACATCGGGGCAAGTAGAAGGCCCTTCTTTATGACTCGATTCTGGCGGACAGGTTTCAATCCACGAGAGTCATTTCCAGCCAGCGACCGGACAGGCTTTATTTTCTTTCTACCGAAAGAAGCTCAAACCGTTCGTCATTGGCAATCGCTTTGAACTGCGGAATGGCAATACATTCCACCGCCAATCCTTTCTCCAATGCCGCGTCGAGAAGCGAAAAAATGCGATCCTTAATCAATTGAATCTCGGGCAAGATCGAAGGCTCAAACTCCCCGTCTATCAAATGGTGCTCGATACCATTCGAAGCAGCCGCCGCCAACTTGAGCAGTTCTTCACCAGAAGAATCCGGCTTGGCAATCGAATCCAACAGAACCGATGCCTCTTCAAATCGTTCGCAACCAATCAAAGATTCGATTCGCTTTCGATGGAGGAAACTAAGAGAATTTCGGTATTGAATACGGCCAGATCCGAGCTCAACCGACTTCCTCGCCTCCAGAATTGCATCGAACAGACGCATGGATGCCAATTCGAACTCTTTTCGCGACACTAG
>CAZORS010000109.1:0-5355 GCA_964582025.1 uncultured Pirellulaceae bacterium
CTGCGGATGTGCTGAAGACACCCATTCGCGTGTGATAGCGACCAGTGAGAAATTCAGCCCGTGTCGGAGAACAAACCGGGCAAACGTAGAAGTGCTCAATTTGAGCACCTTGCCGCGCGAGTTCATCAATGCGCGGCGTCGCAAGGTTTGGATTGCCGTGAAGACTCAAGTCGCCCCAGCCTTGATCATCGGTCAGAATCACGACCACGTTCAGAGAATCGTTGGCTTTTACAGCGTGTATAAGCAGGATGAGAAATGCGAGCGGCAAAAGAAGTTTTGAAAACTGTTTCATCGCTTAATTTTCCACATGTTGTTTGTAATAGCTGGCTTTAGCCAGTTTTGCATCGGACAAACTGCCCGCAGTGTAATACACACCTAAAGGCGTAAACTACGAACGACACCCTCTTAACGAATTAGTCGCTCTTTCGCTTGCCTTTGACTTTGGCAAACGTACGGCCTCCGCCGCCTGACTTTTTCTTGCCACGGAAATCTTTGCCACCGCTACGCCCGCCGCCACGTGGATTGCCGCCGCGAGAATCACGACCGCCGCCACCGCGACGATCATTGCGACCTCGGCCACCGCCGCCGTATCCGCGACCGCGACTTCCGCGATCCTCCTGGATTTCATCCTTTGGCGTGGCTTCACGGATTTTCAACTCGCGACCGACGACTCGTGTGTTGGTAAGAATCTCACGGACGTCATCCGGCATTCCAGATGGAAGATCAATTGTGCTGTGTCCGCCGTAGATTTGGATCGGACCAATGCTCTTTCCCTCAATTCCTGCTTCGTTCGCAATCGCGCCGACGATATTGCCTGGCTTCACACCATCACGGCGACCAACTTCAATGCGATATCGCGTCATCCCTGATTCAGGAGCTCCCGGAGCACGTCGTCCGCGAGACTCACGACCGCCGCGACCTTCAAACCCGCCATCACGATCATCCCGCTCGCGACGCTGACGTTTTGGTTTGTCCGTCGAGAAAAACTCATTGCCGCGTTGCCCCATGAAAGCCAAAGCCGCTGCGACGTCTTCCATCGATTCGCCAGTCTCCTCTGCGTGTTCGGTGATCAGCTTTTGGAACCGCTTCAAATCCGAATTCTTGATGGTCTCGGAAATCGTATTCCGCAATTTAGTAACACGCATCGCATTGAGATGCTTCGCCGAAGGAGGATCAACGATCTCGATGGTCTTCTTGGTCGCACGTTCGATCATCCGCAGCTTGCCGCGTTGTGAGTGCGTCAAGAAAATGATCGCCTCGCCCTTACGTCCTGCTCGGCCGGTACGACCAACGCGGTGGATGTAAGATTCGGTGCCTTCGGGCAAGTCGTAATTGAACACGTGGCTTACGCGAGTCACATCGAGACCACGAGCCGCAACATCCGTCGCGACCACGATATCCAATCGTCCCGCTTTAAGTCGCTCGATGGTGCGCTCACGAGTCTTCTGTGGCATGTCACCATTGAGCGCGGCAACTTTCAGCCCAGCGCGATTGAGGTGTTCAGCGACACTGATCGTTGAGTCTTTCGTTCGCGTGAAAATCAAAACGCCATCGGTCTCTTCGACTTCCAACATCTGAATCAGCAAGTCGATCTTGTCACGATTCGGGGTCAGGATCGCTCGCTGGCGAATCGAATCGGCAGTGATTGTGTTGCGTTGAATCTTGATCTGAACCGGATCGTTCAAATAACGTTTGGCAATTTTCTTGATGTCATTGTTAAACGTCGCAGAGAACAAAGTCACCTGACGCGATTTCGGAGTTTTGTCCAAGACGAATTCGACATCGTCAAGGAACCCCATGTTGAGCATTTCATCCGCTTCATCCAAAACGAGTGTGTTGAGCTTACTCAAGTCCAGCGTGCCACGTTTGATATGGTCAATCACGCGACCCGGCGTTCCAACAACTACTTGAACGCCGCGACGAAGCTTGCGGAACTGCACTTCGTAGTCCTGTCCACCGTAGATTGCAACGGATGAGAAACGGGGAACTTGCGAAGCGTAGGTGTCGAACGATTCTGCAACCTGAATCGCCAGTTCACGAGTCGGAGCGAGAACCAACACGTGTGGAACTTTTGTGCTCGTATCGATCTTGGACAAAATCGGAAGCGCAAATGCCGCCGTCTTTCCTGATCCTGTTTGCGACTGAGCCATCACGTCGCGACCGTCAAGCATGTGCGGGATGATCTGTTCCTGAATCGCAGTCGGAAACTCATAGCCGGACTTTGCGACAGCCTTTTGAACGGGCTCAGAAAGATCCAAATCTCGGAATCGAGTTTTGTTTGCGTCGCGATCAGCGGCGGCCTTAACGGTTTCCGCAGCGAGCTTTTCTTTCGCTGTTGTGTCGGCAACCACTTCCGCTGATTCTTCAACTGGCTTGACGACTTTGACAGGCTTCACAGACTTGACTGCTTTAACCGCTTTAATGGGCTTCACAGGTGCAACGGGCTTGACCGGTTTGACAGGCTTCACAGATTTCGCTGCTTCGACTTTTTCCTGCCTAGCTTCGGCTTCCTCCTCGGCCGCGACAGTCGCGTTTGCAGACGCGAGAATTTCTTCCGATAGCGTCTTAGCTGGAGCAGCTACCTCTATCTGAACTTTTGTTTTTGTTTCGGGTGCTTCTACGGTGTTCGTATCGTCAAAGACGACAACGGTTGGAATTGATTTTTTAGCTGTGTTGTCTTCAGATTTTTCTGTCATGAGATTCCGTGAAATGATTTTCAGCAGGCCAAGACGAACCTTGAGCCAGCTGTGTGAATACGTTTGCGGATACATCGCGAACGTACAGACAGATAAATGTCCGGTTCACGGGCGTACGCAGTTAAGGTGCGACGCCGCTTCATATCACGTGCCGTCGTGGGAGATACCACGACATGAGAAGACTGGTCGCTAGTCGTGAAAGACCTGCCGAGCGCCAATTTGTTCGCAAACAAATTGGGGAAACGACCGGAAGAGATTGGCGTTCGGGTTCCAGTTTCTGGCCCGAGGTCTCTCTTTCACAGCCCGAATGGTAGTCAGGTAGTGAACTTAAGGAAAGGACAAAACTTTGAAAGTGGGTTTTTGACGATTGGGAAAAGGGGGATTGCAATACAAGCCCGAAGCGCGAGCGAGTGAATCGACCACAAATATTCACTCGCTTGCGCTTCGGGCTTGTATTGCAATTCAGTCGTTCCAGCGGAAAATCGTCAAAGCCAAAAAGAATGGTAAGACGCACCAAACCGCAATAACGCCGACTTCAGGCACAATATCCACCAACGACTTGCCGTCAGACATGATGGCTCGCAAAGCATCAATCACCGGCGTCAGCGGCAACAATTTGATGAGTGGCTGCACGATTTCCGGGAAACGCTCGTACGAGAAAAAGATCCCAGACAACGTCCACATGGGCAACATCACCAGATTCATCAACCCTGAAGCCGTCTCGGCAGTGCGGGCTCGCGAGCCAACCAACAGTCCAATGGCAGCGAATTCAAACGCTCCAAGCAAAATCACGACAATCAGTGCCAGCCAGCTTCCGTAGACTTGGACACCAAAGAAAAGCCTGGCGAAAATAAGCAAAATCACGATTTGCGGGATCATGAACACGAGTCGGCTAAGCAACATCGAAAGCAGAAAGTGCGTTCGCTTCATTGGCGTCGCCATGAATCGCTTGAGCAACTTGCGAATTCGCAGATCAACGATCGCAAAACCGACACCCCACAAACCTCCGCCCATCAAACCCATCGCCAACAACCCAGGAATCAGGAAGTCGATGTATCGCCCGCCGGGTTGCGAAAAATGAACGTTGGTACTGGCGAACACGTCTTCGCGTCCGAGTTCAGTTTGCAAATTCGCATCAACCAAGTTTCGAGCTTCAAGACTTCCGGGGCGTGCGGGATCGAATTCGTAACTCAAATCGTTTCCACTTTCGGAAGCGGTGACTGCGAGCATCGTCTTTCCAGTGCGAAGCCGCAAGCGTGACGCCTCTAACGAAAACAATTCCGGCTTGAGATCCGGCATCGCGGACAATCGTTTGAATAAGACCTCTGACTGCGGCCCTTCGATCACGTCAACGACAACAGATACTTTCGGCTGATTGCGAAACGCAACGCCAAGCACAACGGCCATCAAAACCGGAAAGAAATAGACCCAAAACATCGCTTCGGGACGGCGAATGAACTCTTTCAACCTAGCGATCGTGAATGCGAGAATAGGATGCCGAGCTTTCATCACTTATGCCTCATCCGAAAGGTGCTTGCCGGTGAGGCTAACGAAAACGTCTTCCAACGTTGCTTGCCGCGTCGAGAGTCCCGTCAACGCAATGCTTTCACGTTCAAGGCCCGCAACCAGTCCGGGCAGGACTTCGTGCAACTGATCTGCGGTGACGCGAACATCGTTGTCTTCGACTTGCACTTGGTTAACAGAAGGAAGTTTCTCAATCCAACTGAGCGACTTGTCGCCAGCCGAATCGTTGGTCGAAAATTCGATCACATGATTCGCTCCAAGCGTCCGAATCAACTTCGTCGGTGAACCTTCGGCGATGATCTTTCCCGCATCAAAAATTGCGACACGATCGCAGAGCCGTTCGGCTTCTTCCATGTAATGCGTCGTCAGCATCACGGTTCGGTTCTGAGCCTTGAGCGATTCGATGATGTCCCAAAGCTGTCGCCGACTGGTCGGGTCGAGACCTGTCGTTGGCTCGTCGAGAAAAATTAGCTCAGGATCGCCGACCAACGCTGTCGCGACAGCAAGCCGTTGCTTCTGTCCGCCAGAAAGCGTTTTAACCCAGCTGTTTTCTTTCTCCTCCAGCGAAACGCGCCCCATCGCTTCGGCGGTCGAAATGCCTGACGAATAGAAACTTCTGAACAAGTTCAATGTTTCGCCAACGGTCAGTCGATCGCTAAGCTGCGTCTCTTGAAGTGACACGCCAATGCGTTCACGGATTTGGGTCGCTTGGGAACGCCAATCCATTCCCAGAATCGTTGCCGTTCCAGAAGTTGCGGCCAGCAGACCTTCCAGAATCTCAATGGTTGTCGTCTTGCCCGCGCCATTAGGACCGAGAACACCAAAGCACTCACCGACGTTGACCTGAAAATCAATTCCGCGGACCGCTTCAACCGGCGGCTTGCCCGGATAGGTTTTGATGAGGTTTTGGCAATCGATCGCGAGAGTCATGCTATGTCTTTAGGGCAATGCGATTGAGTATCACCCTCCCTTTGGGAGGGTCGGAGCCTAAGCGACGGGGAGGGCGCGGATGTTTGAAACTTGGCAATGGAAAACACAAGGAACCGCGGCCGCCCCCCCCCCACGGGCGGCGCGGGTGACCCACCCCAATGGGGGGGGGTGTTTTTTTTGAATAAATAAAAATTTTTAAAATGAA
>CAZORS010000109.1:5365-17931 GCA_964582025.1 uncultured Pirellulaceae bacterium
GCCCTCCCCAGCCACTCGTGCCTCGCGTCTGACCCTCCCAAAGGGAGGGTGATGTATGTTGTCAATCAATAAACTTTTTCACAATGACCGATGCGTTGTGACCACCAAAGCCAAAACTGTTGCTCATTGCATAATTGATATCACGCTCTTTCGGCTTGAGCGGCGTGTAATCCAAATCGCACTCGGGATCCGGATCGGTCAAGTTTGCAGTCGGCGGAACAACACTTTCTTGAATCGCTTTGATGCAGAGGATCAGCTCGATGCCACCAGTGGCTCCAAGCGAATGGCCGAGCTGACTTTTTGTGCTGCTGATCGAAACACTTTTTGCGGACTCGCCGAAGACGTTCTTGATCGCCTGGGTCTCGGCTTTGTCGCCCAACGGCGTACTTGTTCCGTGAGCGTTGATGTAATCGATTTGGTCGGCGTTGATTTCGGCATCATCCAAAGCGGCTTGCATGGCTTGCGCCGCCCCTTTGCCTTCACCGTCGGGAGAAGTAATGTGTCCGGCATCGCAACTGGTCCCGAATCCGGCGATTTCGCCGTAGATCGTGGCACCGCGAGCACGAGCCGCTTCGAGCTCTTCGACGACGACGATTCCGGCACCCTCGGAGAACACAAATCCGTCACGTTTGCTGTCGAAGGGACAACTTGCAATTTCGGGATTCTCATTTTTCGAAAGGGCTCGCATGTTTGCGAACGCAGCCAGAGCCATCCGTGTCATGGCGGCTTCGCTTCCGCCAGTAATCAGCTGATCGCAAACATTGTCTCGAATCAGATACATCGAGTTTCCGATTGCGTTGGCTGCACTAGCACACGCTGTTGCAACGCTGTAATTCGGACCTCGCAAACCATACTGGATCGCCAGATTTCCGCCGCCCGCGTTGAGCATCAGTTTAGGAATCGTCAGCGGAGAAACGCGACCGGGACCTTTTTCAATCAGTCGGCTCATTTGGTCGTAGATGGTGGTCATACCACCGATGCCCGAACCAAGCACGACACCGAACCGAGAAGAGTCCGCCGGATTGTCGAACGCAACACGACCTTCTTCATCCAACTTCCAGCCGGAAGATTTCATCGCGTCGGCGGCAGAGACCATAGCGAACTGCGAATAGCGATCGATACGTTTTGCATCGGCAGACGTCTCACCGTATTGCCAATCGTAAACATCACCGCCAATTTTGACTTTGATATCCGACGTATCGAAGAGTTGAATATCGTGAATGCCGCTTTTGCATTCGAGAATCTGCTTCCAGCATTCGTCAACATCACAACTCAAAGGTGTGATGATGCCCATACCAGTTACGACAATTCGCCGTTTCATTGATTCATCCCGAAGTTCAGCGGTCTACTCGCGAAATAACGCGACCAAAGAGTAACAACACACAGTGCACAAAAAAGACCGCCTGGCGAACCCGGATAGCCGGACCGAACAGGCGGAACTTTGATTGTCAGTTTTGCTATGCAGCAGAGCCTTTGTCGATATGTGCAATTGCTTCACCAACAGTCTGAATTTTTTCAGCTGCATCGTCAGCAATGCTGATATCGAACTCTTCTTCGAGCTCCATTACCAGTTCGACGGTATCCAAAGAATCCGCGCCGAGATCGTTCACGAAGTTGGACTCCAATTTGATTTTTTCTTTATCGACACCAAGCTGCTCAGCCACAATGTCTTTTACTCGTTCTTCGACCGATGCCATATTTATCGGCCTCCTTCTTATAAACTCAGGATAACGTTGAAGTGCTACTGTGATCGAACGACTTCGAACTCTCACAGTTCCGACAAAAGGGTCCGCCGGACAAGCGACTAAAGATAGATGAAACCCTCAAAATGGGTCAAGGCTCAAACGAAAATCGGCCCCTTTTTCACCCATTTATTGAGGAAAATCAGGCAGTCATGCCACCATCAACCGTAAGAACTTGCCCTGTAACGTAGCTGGCCGCCGGAGAAGCCAAAAACAGCACACAAGCCGCAACATCTTCTGGGACACCTATGCGTTTGGCCGGAATCCGCTTTTTGACTTCGCCCAGAATCGTGTCGCCCAACTTTTCAGTCATCTCACTTTCGATGAAACCAGGAGCAACCGCATTGACAGTGACCTTACGTTTGGCGATTTCTTTGGCAAAGCTTCGTGTCATTCCGATCACGCCGGCCTTGGAAGCCGAGTAGTTCGTTTGGCCTGGATTTCCAATCAAGCCAGAGACACTAGAGATATTGATGATGCGCCCGTACCGCGCTTTCATCATCTGCTTCGAAACAGCGCGGGTGAACAAGAACGTTCCGCGCAAGTTAACTGCGATGACGTCGTCCCATTGCTCGTCCGACATCACTGGCAACAGCGTGTCTCGAGTGATGCCCGCGTTGTTAACAAGGATATCGACCTTGCCCCATTCCTCTGCGATCTTGTCGACGACGGAATCGATCGCTTTGCTGTCAGCGACATCGCACTGAATCGCTTCGGCTTGTCCGCCAGCGTCGGTGATGACTTTGACGGTCGCTGCAAGTTTCTCGACGTTGCGAGCAACGCAAGCGACTCGTGCGCCGGCAGCACCTAGCTCAATCGCAATCGAACGACCCAAACCTTGGGAAGCGCCGGTGACGATGGCAGTTTGATCGGAAAGATCGACGGAAAATTTATCGAGACTCATAGTTGGTCCTGTTTTTGGTTTTCAGTTTTCGGTGTGTGGTTTTCGGTTCGCAGTACGCAGTACTTTTTCTAGTCCAGCGTCCCGTGTGTCGGCATTTTTCGATTGACTCGTTTCAGCAAACTTCGCAGCACGCGTCCGGTGCCGACTTCATAAAATTCATCGTAGCCATCGGCAATCATGGTGGTCATTGTGTCGTGCCAGCGAACCGGTGCACAAATTTGCTTCACCAACAACGGGCCGAAGTCTCCAGACTGCGTGTGAGCTGTCGCGTCGACGTTGCAGTAGACGGGAACTTTCGGATCAGAAAAAGTGACCGCATCGACTGCTGATTCCAATGCTCCGCTGGCCGGATCCATTACCGGCGTGTGAAAAGCTCCAGCAACGGCTTGTGGCAGTACTTTCATCGCGCCTGCTTTTTCGGCGACGGCTTCAACGTTGGCACATGAAGCTTTCTGCCCCGAGACAACAATCGTAGTGGCGCCCAAGTAGTTCGCTGGCTGCAGGACTTCGCCGTCCAAACGAGCTTCGTCGCAAACGGTGGCCACTTGTTCAGGATCCAGCCCCAAAACCGTCACCATACCGCTATCGCACGCATCTGCAGCGGCTTGCATTGCTTCGCCACGCTTCTGCACCAGACGCAATCCGTCTTCAAAGCTGATCGCTCCCGAAAACGCCAGCGCGGAATACTCACCGAGGCTCAAACCAGCAACGCCCGCACAAGCCTCAACGGCTTCCGGATTGGTCGCTTTCAAGAACTCAACCGCCGCCATGCTCGTAACAAATAGAGCCGGCTGGCTGATAACCGTTGAGTCAAGCTTCTCCTTGGGGCCTTCGAAACAAATATCCTGAATCGAATAGCCTAGAATATCTGACGCTTGAACAAATAGTTGCTTAACTGTGTCATGCTGTTCCCAAACCTGTTTGCCCATGCCAACTGTTTGGGCTCCCTGGCCGGGAAATAAAAACGCAATTTTACTCATTGGATAGTGTTCACTTCGGACCGATTAATTTCGGGCGAGATTATGACGCAATTGCCGTCGAGCGACTACCTCCAATTTCGAACCTCTCTTGGAATCAATTCATGCCCGGACTCGAAGAAACAATCAAAAGTTGGTTCCTGGGACATAAGTTCATCGATCATGAGCTTCAAAAGTCAATTGCGCCTCGAAAAACGGCATCGATGAAGACGCTGAAAAAGAGCTACTCCAACCATCGCCGAGTCGACTATCACCGAGCGATCGAGGCTTGGCTGGAGACTCGAGATGTGAAGACCAAGATCGAATCCGAGCACACCGGCGCGGCCCTGCTAGATATTCTGCAACGAAGAGTCCCAGCTCACGTGAAGCGGCTGGTTGCGTCATCACAAAAGACTTCAGAATCGGTCGACTATGAGGAATCAGAGCACTTTCCTCAGGATTGCTTCTGGACGTTTTTTGATAACGGAAAAGCCGGAGCGATTCGGATGCTGCACAATCACTATCAGAAGGAAGTCGAGATTGCGTTCGAAGATGAGGACGCTTTGGGCGAAATCGCGGCGGAGATCGAAAAGCTCAGCATCGAGCGTTCGATCTATCGCAACAAGTTCCTGCAAGTCGATATCGTGGAGCCAATGCAGGACGACTACGGGCAGTCCTCGCAGTCCGACGGCATGCAGATCACGTTTCGCAAACCGCCAACGGTGACCGAAGAGCAGATTATCTTCGACCCGAACGTCAAACAGGTGATCGATCGCAACGTCATTTCATTTTTCCAGAATCGCGATCGACTTCACGAACTCGGTTTGCCACTTCAGCGCGGCGTTCTGTTCTACGGTCCGCCGGGAACGGGAAAAACTTACACTTGCCAGTACATTCACGGACAACTGAAGCCGGTCACGACAATCACCGTCACCGGAAAAGGGCTGGGCCAAGTCCGCACGATTTGTAGTCTCGCTCGATTGTTGCATCCATCGGTTTTGGTGTTGGAGGACGTTGACTTGATTTTCACGTCCCGCGAAATCAATCTCTACAGCACGGCCCTTGGCGACATGATGGACGAGCTTGACGCTTTCAAACGAGAAGAGAGCGTTCTGTTTATCTTGACGACGAATTCAATCGAGCGACTCGAAGCCGCGATCAAGGATCGACCCGGTCGGATCTCGCAATGTATTTTCTTCGGTCCGCCGACTCGCGATTTAAGAATCCGATATTTGAAGCGGTATCTGGAAGCTTACGACTCGAGCAATCTGTCGATGGAATACATCGCCGACATTTCCGACGGAGGCAGCCAGGCGTTTTTGGAAGAACTCGTGTATCGAACAGTTCAGATCGCGGCAGAGGGCAACGGAGATAAAATCGTGTTGAAGGATGAATACTTTAAAGAAGCGGTTGATGAGATGACCGGGCATCAGGATCAATCGGCCGGTTCGATTCTGGGCTTTCGGTTTGATGCTTGATCACCCTCCCTCTGGGAGGGTGATGTTTAGAACAAATTCTCTTGCCCGTCCTTCGGCACTGGCGGAGGCAGCTTCATGTGATCGTAAGCCTTCGGGGTCGCAACTCTTCCTCGCGGCGTTCGCAAAATCAATTCGCTGCGAAGTAAGAACGGCTCAACCTCATCCGACAACGTATCGGTCGCCGTATTCATCGTCGCAGCAATGGTCTCAATCCCAGTCGGACCACCAAGACAAATTCGCATCAACGTATCGAGATACTTTCGGTCCTGACGATCGAGCCCCAACGCATCGATCTCGGCAACTTCAAGAGCTTTTTGAGCAACCGGCATCGTGATCTCACCGTCGGCACGACTCTGAGCATAATCCCTTACCCAACGCAATCGATTGTTCGCCACTCGAGGAGTGCTCCGCGAACGAGCTGCAATCTCGACCGCTGCATCATCAACGATTTTGATCTTCAACTTCTTCGCGTTCCGCTGCACGATCTCTGTCAGTTCCTCCAGCGAATAAAAATCCAAGTGCTCACGAAGCTGAAAACGATCCCGCAACGGACCCGTCAACATTCCCGCCCGCGTTGTAGCTCCGATCAGTGTGAATGGTTTCAGCTTGAACGTGTGCGTCCTCGCGTTGATGCCGTCACCCAAAATCATGTCGATGCGAAAGTCTTCCATCGCGGTGTAGAGATACTCTTCGACCGATTTTGGAATCCGATGAATCTCATCAATGAACAGAACTTGGCTCGGACGCAGATTCGTCAGACTGGGAACCAAATCCTTCGGCGCCTTCAATGTTGGCCCCGAAAGGAAATCGACCGGCACGCCCATCTCAGCTGGAATCACGGTCGCGAACGTGGTCTTACCAAGCCCCGGAGGACCATCGAAAAGAATGTGTCCAAGAACTTCGTTTCGCTTCTTGGCCGCATCGATTGCGATTTCGAGGCGATTAATCACATCGCGTTGCCCAACCATTTCCGACAAACGCGTGGGACGCAAGTGCGGATCGTCATCCTCGGGCGACGGGTTATTCGATAAAATGATGTCTCGGGCCATCCGCGGTTCCATAAACTTGTTGTGGCGTCGTAATATAGCAGAGTCCCAACATTGACCGAGACCGGATGGGGCTCGATCGGAACTTTTGAAGTTAGCTGATGGCGAAAACCAGAAAAATCAACAACGCCTTGACCCGGATTCTCGATCAGTCCAGTTCGATCGTGTACATGATTTCGGACGAGCTTAAACTTTGCTACGCCAATGAAGCCTGTGCTGCCTGGACGGGAGTCGATCTCGAAACACTCGTCGGCACGAATCTCGTTTACACGACCCAGCCGCTCGACGACGCGAACGAAAACGCAGCCAAGGGCCTTGCGATCACACCAAATTTGATCGCGACACCGCCAGCGGACGATTCATTTCCAGTTGAGATTTTCTCCTACTCCGAGGCGAAAACAAAAACCCGATCTGCTTCTGCAAGTGCCATCTATGATCACCGCGGCGTGCTTTCCGGCTACCTCGTCGTCGGGGCCTCCGAGAATGGGTCGCTCCAAGAGGTCAACGTTCGCGATTCGATAGACCTTCCTGCGAAACTGCACAACGCGTTAGTACTCGTCCGACAGCAACACCAAAAACGATTCGACTTGCAGCGACTCGTTGGTGACTCAGCAGACTCCGATCGCGTCCGGCGACAGATGCAATCGGCAACCGACAGCGAAGGCGACGTGCTGATCATTGGCCCCGAAGGTTCAGGACGTGAACACCTTGCCCGTACTGTCTTCTCAAGTCAGTTTTCGGATTCACAAGAAATGCACGAATCGGAAACCGAAACACGGCTCGTCCCCCTGCACTGTTCGATCACCGATCCGGCACAAATTCAGTCAACGATGAAGGTGCTACTGAAAGATCGCAATCGAAAGGCGACGCTGCTGTTGATCGACGTCGACAAAATGGATGCGGGATCCCAACAGGAAATTCTGGGCTACCTTCAGCTACCCGGACTATCGGCTCGCATGATCGCAACTTCATCGACAAAGCTAATCGATGCAGAATCAGATTTCGACCAAGTTCTCGCAAGTCGACTTAGTACGCTCACGATCGAACTGCCGCCATTGGCACAACGTCGCGAAGATTTACCGTTGCTCGCACAAGCAATTCTTGAATCGAAGAACGATCGACAGGCCAAACAATTCTCCGGCTTCTCACGTCAGGCGATCGAGATGATTTGCGAATACGATTGGCCAGGAAACTTCGGTCAGTTGGCTTCAACGATCGAAGGGGCCGCTGCCAGTGCGACCGGAAGCATCATCGAAGTCGCGGACTTTTCTGAAACGTTTCAGCACTCAATCAAAGCCCAGCGTTTTGCCGCGAAAGATGAAACGAAGATTCAGATGGATGAATACCTTCTGGACATTGAATCTCAATTGATCGATCGTGCAGTGGCTCAAGCCAAGGGCAACAAAACAAAAGCCGCTGAACTGCTCGGTATCAGTCGAGCCAAATTGCTTCGTCGTTTGGCAGTGTTCCAAAAAGCAAACGATGTTAACCAAACAGAATTGGTAGACGAGTCCGTTTTCGAGGAAGAAGTCACGGATGAGTAGCTCCAAAATTTCTCCGCCGATCGCTGCAGCTATTCGTTCGCCTCGCTGGCGTTCGCAAGTTGAAAGATTTGTCGAACAGCTCGAACCGTCGCCGCCCGTTCACTGGACACTCGGATTGGACTCCATTGTCTCTTTCGCGATCGCTCACCCATCATCGGTTCTGATCGCAGAGCTACCCGATTCGTTCGCCGAAGCGCCGATCGAGTCGCTCAAGCTGGTCAGTTCTCTCTGCAACAACCCGCAGCAGTGCCCACTATTTCTGCTAGGCGACCAATCCACCGAGCCGTGGCGAGACGTCCTGACTGAAGCCGGAGCCACCGCGACATGCTGCTCGATTCTGGACTTCGAAAAAGTCTGTCTGCAGATTGATCGCCATCTGGAAAACCACGCGATCAGTGATTTGTCGGTTGAAGACGCTGTCGAAGCCCGGTTACCGTGGTAGAAAGTTGACCCTCGCCTTTGTGCGCCGCATAAGCCAAAATGGCGGGCCAAGATTTCTGCTATCCAAACCTTACGAATCAAGACGGCTTCATGTCTGAAAATAACGAACTGATCGAACAAGTACGCGCTGCCCTGGGAAAAATCCCTGACCCTGAAACGGGCCGAGGACTGAAGAAACAAATCCTTTCAGTTGAATCCTCTGACGGCGCCGTCAACGTGTCGGTCGGTTTGACTTCATTTGCTGCCGCGATCAAGGACGAATTTAAGGCCGAAGTCGAATCGACGCTCGCGGAACAATTCAGTGACTCAGAGTTCAAAGTTCAAATCGAGAACTTCGATCGACCACCTCAACCGATCGGAACCGTTGGGCTCAAGTGTAAAGCCGTCATCGCGATTGCTGCCGGTAAAGGTGGCGTCGGGAAAAGCACCGCCGCAACAAGCCTCGCGATTGCGCTCAAGCGAGCTGGTTCGTCAGTTGGATTGCTGGATGCGGATGTATATGGACCGTCGATTCCTCAGCTAACCGGAATTCGCGGACGCTGCGCCGCCGGTCAAGGCGAAAAGATCGCTCCGATGGACTTCGATGGCATTCCGCTGATGAGCATCGGCTACATGATCCCGCCTGGCGAAGCCGTTATCTGGCGTGGGCCAATGCTGCACTCGGCGATCACGACTTTCGTTCGCAACACGGATTGGGGCGATCTGGACTATCTGATTATCGACATGCCACCGGGCACGGGCGACATCGCATTGAGTCTTTCACAGTTATTGCCACTGACTGGCTCCGTCATCGTATGCACGCCGCAAGAAGTCGCCCTAATCGATGCCGTAAAGGCCGTTGGTATGTTTCGCAAAGTCAAAATTCCGGTGATCGGCTTGATCGAGAACATGAGCAGCTTTATCTGCCCTGACAACGGCAAGAGCTACGACATCTTCGGCAAGGGCGGCGCAAAAGAATACGCCGATCAGGATAACATTCCCTATCTTGGAGAGATTCCAATTAACATCAACCTGAGACAGCGCGGCGATTCGGGAAAGATGTTCGACAACTTCGATGACGAAACGATTGGTCCATACCTAGAGACCATTGCCAAACAACTGGTGACGACCCTAGCAAAGAACGCAGCGGCCAATCCGCCGACGCCAACATTGCCTGTGATTGGTTAGTGGTTCGCTTTGTGGGGCGGGTTTCCAACCTGCCATCAATAACAGCAGGTTAAAAACCTGCTCCACGTTGTCAACCTGCTGAGTTCAAAAATTGAATTGAGAACCAAGCCGGAACAGCGAGATAGCTGAGCAACATCAGCACGATGCCGACTCGTGCGAAAACGTTTTTGAATCGCATCCACGCCCAAATCGAAAGTCCAACACCCAGAATCGCTTCGCAGCTGGTAGCTTGAATTCCGAAGTGGTTTGGATCCCAGTAAGAGACAGGTGATCGAAAACGCCAACTCGACAGCGGAAAGAAATGTCGATGTGCGTCATCGACGTGCAATGGGAAATCGCAAGCCATGTGAGCCAAACAGGAGCCCGCGAAAACGATCAGTAGCGTTGAAGCTGTTTTGAAATTGATCTTCGCGGCCAAAGCGATTCCGATCGCCAGCAAACAAAGCCACAGCGGAATCGAATTCCCCCACGCAACTGCGTCCTGCCAGAAAGGGCTGTTGAAATAGATATCGTCAAAGATGACTGAATCCGAAGTGCCGCGAGACTTCTCAATGGCGTACAACGCGTAGATGGCCGCGTCAGGCACGATGCCACCGGCAATCGCCATCCAGTTCCTTGCCGACTCCTGCGGCCGACCAAACATGGCCAATCCAACCAACACATGGGTCTGAGTCATCATGCCGGCGGTCTCACTTATTCGATGGGTCAGCAGTCACAGTTGGCAATTACATTCAGCGCATAAAAATAGGGCCGTAGAAGACAGCCCTTTCTCGTTGTATCACTCAAAGTCGAATCAAGCGTCACGCTTACTTCTTGCGCTTAGCTTTTTTCTTCTTCTTAGCCGCTTTTTTCTTCTTAGCTACCTTCTTCTTTTTCTTTGTAGCTTTTTTCTTCTTAGTAGCCTTCTTCTTTTTCTTAGCTACTTTTTTCTTCTTCTTAGTAGCCTTCTTCTTTTTCTTAGTAGCCTTCTTCTTCTTGGCTACTTTCTTCTTTCCTTTTTTAGGCGAAGCTTTTTTCTTCTTGACTACTTTTTTCTTCTTTTTTTTCTTGGCCACAGGACGTCCTCCTTAAAATGGACCCGAATCACGCTGCGAACTTCGCATCGATCATCTTCGAAATAAACTAAAACCAAATGGTTAAAGTAAAACCTTTTGCTTCCGCAAACGACCATTCAAATCAATCTGAATACTTCGTTTGTTTCCGCATCGGGTTGACAACGCTTAAAGTTTTAGAAAACGGCCAAGGTTTTTCAATGTTGGTTTGGACAAAACAATAATTTTTTTTAGGCAATGCACACCTAGTTTTGATCACACAAAACAACCAGCAACGAAACGTTCAACGCAAACAAACCTCACGTTCCCAAAACGACTCGTTTTTCAACTGCAACCACTTGCAAACACAAAAGCAGTTTCAAAACAGACGACTTTTGACACCGCAAGGAACGAATCCTTGATCGTTGAGTCCATCCCGGTAATTTTTTCACGCCGCAAACTTAAAATTTTGCTTCTCACGGCGCAATTGCGACTTGGTTCACGCGTGAAAAACATTCGACTATCGCGTTTGTTTTTCGATTCAAGAAACACATTGGCATCCTACGTCACATTTACGGACTCTTTGGAACGCAAATTTCGTCATCGTGGTATCATTCGTGGAACGGTCACACAACAAAACAAACTGCACCCCTTCGTTAACCAAAAAACGTACCTTCAAAGACTTTGATAATTCAAAACGAAATAAGTTTTTGTTTTTGCGTGACAAGAAAGTTTTAAAACGAGAGCGCGTTTTTCATTTGAAATGGAACGACAAAAAAAAATGCATTTTTTTTGCACAAAACACTCTCACTTCGCCTAAATCTTAAACAATCGAACACACTCCGAAATTTTTATCGCATCAAACATGATCAACAATCAGCAACACAGCATTCGTTTCCTACTTTCAATCTCACTGCTGATTTGTTGCGTCCATTCCTTCGGCGCGGCATCGTTCACGCAAACAGACAATGAAAACTTGAAAAAGAAATCAGGCGCGATTCGTGTTGCAACGTTTAACGTTGCACTAAACCGAAGGAAAGAAGGTGAATTGCTGAAAGAGCTTGAGAAAGGCGATTCAGCAAAGATTGCCAAACTTGCCGCCATCATACAGATGGTGCGACCAGACGTATTGCTATTAAACGAAGTTGATTTCGACGGAGGCAAAACAGTTGCCGCGTTTGAAAAACACTTTCTCGCGAAACCACAACACCATCAAACAGCCATCTCTTATCCCTATCGTTATGTCGGAACTGTGAACACTGGCGTCGACTCGAAACAGGACCTCAACGGCGACCAAAGAGTGGGCCCGCCCGACGATGCGTTTGGATTTGGCTGGTTCCCGGGTCAGTATGGAATGGCCGTCCTTTCAATGCATCCGATCGACACCCAAAACATCCGGACATTTCAGAATTTCCTGTGGAAAGACATGCCGGGAGCGATGCTGCCAGTCGATCCCAAAACGGGCAAAGATTGGTACTCGAAAGAAGCGATGGGTATCTTCCGCCTTTCGTCCAAAAGCCATTGGGATTTGCCGATTACCGTTGATTCAAAAACGTTCCATTTTCTCGTTTGTCATCCAACGCCACCGGTGTTCGACAAGGAAGAAGATCGCAACGGAAAACGAAACCACGACGAGATCCGACTCTGGGCCGACTACATCACCAACGATTGCGATTGGCTCTACGACGACAACGGCAAAAAAGGTGGGCTCACGAGCGGCGCGGCGTTTGTAATCGCTGGTGATTTGAATGCTGACCCGAACGATGGTGACAGCACCAACAACGCGATTGACCAACTCCTAAAACACGATCTTGTTTTGGCGGATTCAATCCCGGCAAGTAACGGCGGCAAGTACTTTTCGGAAAAGGATGGCCAAGCCAACCTTGAACACAAAGGCGACCCCTCCAACGACACAGCCAACTTCAATGACAAAACGGTTGGCAACGTTCGTATCGACTACGTGCTTCCATCGAAAGGAACAACCGTTTCGAACCAAGGAGTTTTCTGGCCGGCTCCCGGCGAACCGGGAAGCGAGTTGGCAACGGCTTCGGATCATCGCATGGTTTGGATCGACATCGAGTTGTCGGAGAAGGAATAGTTGCCCCTAAGATCCCCCTCCCGCTGGTAGCTCCGACCCTCCCTCTGGGCATTGGTATCTACACAAATAATTAATTGGCTCCCCTCTCCCGAAAATTCGAACCCCAACGCAATTTTTGCTGATCAAATGTTGTTCGACTTTTTGGGAGAGGGGTTGGGG
>CAZORS010000110.1:0-17906 GCA_964582025.1 uncultured Pirellulaceae bacterium
AAATGCAAACGATGAAACAACCATCTCGGGCGTCTGTATTTTCACTGAAAACAAATCGAAATTCTCGTGCCGCGGCTCAATGCCGACTTGCTCGACTCCTTTCTTGGGAAACCAATTGAACACCTTGCTACAAAATGGATCCGACAAATAGAGGTGCTCAGCAAGCATGAGGCTCGGTTTTGTCGATCTGGCATTGGTCAACCAAAACCATGATCGTGCTTGCAAGCTGCCAATGGAATCCAATGTTTCCTGCTGTTGAACCACCAGCTTTCGAAATACTGGTTCCGGATCACTCAATCGCTGCTCACTCTCGGTAAGCTTCGTCAACACGCGTTCATAAGTTTCGGGAAGGACTTTTCCTTTGTTCTTGAGAATCGACTCAGTTGACGTTTCAACTGTTTGACCAAAGACACTCTGACTCGCTGAAGCGAGCGCAAAGATCAGAATGGCTGACAATATTTTGAAAGTCATTTTTCACCTCAAAACGAACGAAGCATTACTCTAGACGATGGTACACGTTCCGTTCATCGGCTGCCAACATCGCCTAACATTTGTTGACGTAATTCGAACAGACTCCAAACCTAGACTGCGATTCGAACTGATACAGCTTTAGATTCGCCCCAACACCCTCGCATACAACACCTTCAAATATTCCGTTTCTGGCATCGCAGGGTGAATCGGATGATCGCGACCCTGTCGTCCTTCGCGAAACATCTGCAAAGCTCGTTCCGTGTCGCGACCAGCCTGGCTCATGCGTTGAACCAACAGGTCACGTGGCATATGGAATGAGCACGAACAGGTCACAAGGATCCCGTCGTCATTGACCAATTGCAATCCGCGGCGCATCAAACGAGTGTAGGCTTCGGTTCCGTTGCGTAAGTCTTTTTTGCGTTTGATGAATGCCGGTGGATCAAGAATCACGATGTCGGAGTGATGATTGTCGTTACGCAACGATTTCAACAAGTCAAATGCGTCGCCATGAGCCGCGATGACTTTGCCTTCGACATCGTTTAACTTTGCATTGACAGCGACTTGTTCCAATGCCGATTCTGATGCATCGACGCAGATGACTTGACTGGCCCCGGCGACCGCGGCTCCGATGCCCCAAGCGCCGACATAACTGCAAACATCAATCACGGTCTTGCCTTTAACCAGCGGCATCAAGGCAGCACGATTGTCACGCTGATCGTAGAACCAACCCGTCTTCTGTCCGTCTTTCAAATCGATGGCGAACTTTGCACCGTGTTCCTCGACGATGACTTGTTCGGGCAGCGTTCCAATCGTTTCACTGTACAGCGGCAAGTCTTCCATCTTTCTTAGCGAATGATCGCACTTCAAGACGATTGCTTTTGCGTTGAACTGCGACTGAAGGGCTTGAATGATGGCGTCTTTTTTGGACTCCATTCCGGCCGTGTTGATTTGAACCACGAAAATATCGCCGAAGCGATCGATCACGAGCCCCGGAAGAAAATCACTTTCCCCGTAGACCATCCGGTAGAAGGGACGCTCGTACATTCGATCGCGATGCGCGGCCGCAACGGCGAATCGTTTCTCGATCAGTTCGTCAGTGAACGGTTTCTCCCGATCGCGACTGACCAAACGCACCGCGATTAACGAATGTGGATTGAGGTAGCCGTTGCCGACCCAACGCCCTTCACTGGTTTCAACGTTGATGACTTGCCCCGCGACATAGCTGGTCAGCGGATACTTTTTCGTATCGATCTCGTTGCTGTAGATCCAAAGGTGGCCGTACATCGCCCTCCGTTCTTGGCCTTTCTTGAGCCGAATCGTTGGAAATACGCCGCTTGCTGTGCTGTTCATAATTGTTTCGTTGTTGTGATTTGGGCGCAAAAATACAAGCCCGATGCGTCGCTGCGGGCTTGTATTGAATGCAATTTTATAGATCAAGTCTAATTCCAAGCCAACGCTGAACGAAGGCTCCAGTACTCTTCGGGAACTTCCGTCAGCTGATCAAGTTCGCGAAACGTTGCTTCATTCCATTCGAGTTCCTTGGCGACGAGGTTCGACATCAGATGCTCGGATGTACTCGCGCCGCTTAGCACGGTGTTTGTCCAAGGTTGGTTCCAAACTGCCGCGAGAGACAGAGCGTCAACGGTTGCGCCGAGGGAACTGGCTATTTTTGTTAGCGTCCTAAGATTGCTTTTGAATTCTGGCTCGGAATTCCTTGACGTTAGCCGCCCGTTGGCAAGGCCTTCTTTTACGATCACGTCAATTCCCGAATCATGAGCCAACTGCAACGCATCTCCCGCCGATCGTTCGAGCAGATTCCACGTTGCTTGGACTGAATCGAACAGTTGGCCTGAATCAAAGTTGATCCCCAGAGCTTTCTCGATCGTTTTCGATTGATTTGGTCCGCTGACCGAAAGGCCGATCTTCAATCCACCCTCACGGAGCCCAGCAAGATGATCGAGCACTTCCGCATTCTCTAACACGCCGCTGTCGAGTGTCGCGGAGTGGATTTGGTACAGATTCAGATACTCGCCAAACTCATTGACGGATTCCGCATGCTGCCGCTGAAGGACATCAAGTTCGTGTCGTTTTACTTCATGCGCAACGCCATCTGGCGTTTGAATCTGCCAATCAGCCGTGTAGGTATAGCCCCACTTTGATCCTACGGTAATTTCGCCGGGAGCAATCTTACGATCGCGAATCCAGCTTCCGAGAAAGGCTTCCGCTTTTCCGTACGATCGGGCCGCGTCGAAGTATCGCACACCAAACTTCCAGGCAACATCTAGAACGCCGTGAGCATGCTGCTGCATCGACTCGACGGAATACTCGCGATTCAAATCGTCCGCATGCCCGAGATTGATGTAGCCCGGGCGACCGAGGGCTGCCAAACCGAGTCCAAACTGAGATCCGTTCACTATGCAAGATCCAAAGGATTTTGCCAAACTGACTTCAACTTCTGAAGCGACTCTGAAATGAGCTCCGCATCACCGTTGGAAATTACGACGGAGTCGCCATCGGTGACTTTGCCCAACAGAGAAATCGCAACGCCACTCATCGCAGATTCAAACGCAGCCTGATTCTCTGGTGTCACTTCAACAACGAATCGACTATTCGATTCAGCAAACAGGCGGAGCAAATCTCCATTGGACCCTTCGATTGCGATCGAGGCGATATCCACTTCGGCGCCGAAGCCACCAGCGAATGCCATCTCTGCAACGGCAGCAGCAAGGCCACCTTCGCTAATATCGTGACAACTGCGGATCAAGCTAGATTCGATGGCGGCATGAGTTTTCTCATACGTTGCGATCGCCATGTCGATATCGACTTGCGGAACGTTTCCGCCCGCAGTTTCTGAAACCAGCGACCAATGCGAACCGCCAAGTTCATCTTTCGTCAAACCGATCTGATACAGCAAGTTTCCGGGCGACTTCAAATCCATCGTGACACAAGTCGCCACGTCGTCGACTTGGCCCATCGCACTGATCAGCAACGTCGAAGGAATTGAAATTGTTTCCCGGCTCCCATCTTCGCCGGTGTAGCTGAATTCGTTGTGCAACGAATCTTTGCCGGAGATAAACGGAGTCTGGAACTTGATCGACAAATCCCGACAGGCAAAGGCGGCTCGAACCAGCGAACCAAGTGTTGCCGGACGATCGGTGTGGCCCCAACAGAAATTGTCGAGGATCGCGATCCGCTTTGGATCAGCTCCAACAGCGACACAGTTTCGAATCGCTTCATCGATGGAACTGGCAGCCATGTGATAGGGATCGTGATCGCCGAAATACGGATTCATTCCGTTACCGATAACGAGTCCACGGCGTGATTCCAAAACTGGACGTACGACAGCGGCGTCGCCCGGCCCATCGTTGTCGACTCCGACAAGCGGCTTTATCACCGAACCGCCTTGGACTTCATGATCGTATTGGCGAATCACCCAATGCTTGCTGGCCACGTTCAGCGATCCAAGAATCGAACAAAGGTCAGCGCCGAAATCAAGTCGAGACCTGTCGACTTTCATTTCCGTTGCAGGTTTCGAATTGTAGATGGCTTCGCGAACGACTGGCGGGCGACCGTCGTGCAGGAACGACATCGCAACATCGCTGACGATTTCGTCTTTGTATTTCAGTTTCAGGTTTCCGGTTGGCGTAAAGCGACCGATGACGGTTGCCTCAACGGATTCAGCAGCACAAACAGCCTCAAACTCTTTCCAGTTATCTTCTGGAACCGAGAACACCATGCGTTCCTGAGCTTCCGAGATCCAAATTTCCGTATAGGAGAGTCCATCGTATTTGAGCGGCACTTTGTCGAGCCAAACTTCGGCTCCGATCTCTTCGCCCATCTCACCGACGGCACTTGAGTAGCCTCCGGCACCACAATCGGTGACGGCTGTGTACAGTCCACGGTCGCGACATTTCAACAAAACGTCCATCGCCATTTTTTCGGTGATCGCGTTTCCGATTTGGACCGCTCCGCCAGAAGTAATGTCACTCTCTTCAGTCAGTTCAGCAGAACTGAAAGTTGCGCCGTGGATTCCGTCACGCCCCGTTTTGCCGCCGATCGAAACGATCAGGTCATTCGGTTGCGGTTCTTTGAAAGACATCTCTTTGGGAAGGATCCCAACGTTGCCGCAAAAGACAAGCGGATTGCCGACGTATCGATCATCGAAATAGACGGCTCCATTGACTGTTGGAATGCCCATTCGATTCCCGTAATCGCGAACGCCCGAGACAACGCCACGCATGATTCGTCGCGGATGCATCACGCCAGGCGGAAGTTCGTCGAACGGCGTGTTCGGATTGGCAAAGCAAAACACGTCGGTGCTGCAAACAGGTTTGGCACCCATTCCGGTTCCCAGCGTATCACGAATCACTCCACCGATCCCCGTGTTGGCTCCACCGTACGGCTCCAAAGCTGACGGACGATTGTGAGTTTCGACCTTGAAAGCCACGTTGTACTTGTCGTCAAACTTCACGATGCCGGCGTTATCTTTGAAGACGCTGACGCACCAGTCATCTTCGCCCAAGTCTTCGCGGATCTGAACCGTTGCCGCAAAGATGGTCTCTTTGAGCATGTTGTCGAAATCGACCGTACCGTTTTCGTCACTGTATTTGATTCGGCCGGCCAGCGTTTTGTGGCTGCAATGTTCAGACCATGTCTGGGCAACGGTTTCGAGTTCGACATCGGTTGGGTCACGATCAAGCGAAATGAAATGGGCTTTGATCGTCTCCATTTCGACAAGCGACAAACTCAGCTGCCACTGCTTGCTGATTGCGAAAAGTTCTTCGCCTTCGAGTTCACGAATCGGAACGAGCGTCTTTTGAAATTCGTATTCGCGACCGAGGTCCAGACGCTCCAATTCCAGCGAACCTTCGACGACCGTTTCGATCGAATCATTGCACAGCAATTTTTGAACCAGCGTCTCACGGCTCGATTCGTCCAACGATGAAACCCAATACTTTTTGACGGTGCGAACGACCGTCGCGCCGAAGCCAAGCCCTTGGATCGCCTGCAATGCACTTTCGGCTTGCGGATCGGTGACTCCGGGTAGCGGCATGACATTGATCAAACGCTCGAAGTCAGAAGGAATCTCGGACAGCACATCGCTCCCAACTTTCGCAACGACGCCATGCTCAACCACGGGCTCAACCAACAGTCCGTTTGCAATTTCGCTGGCTTGTTCGTGGGTTAGTGATCCCTGAACCAGAAACGTGCGAGCAGCCCTAATGTTCATATCAGCCGGCAAGCCTAGGTCAGCCGCGTCGGCCAGGACTTCTTCGGCGAGCCGGTCTGGAATTCCGTCGGCTGGAAAAATGTCGATTTGCCAGACAGACTGATCGCCAGCTGGTGATTGAGTTTCTGTTTGAAGGGCGTCTTGGGTGATCGTTTCAGTCACTTGAAAGGCTCAGAAGGGGATCAAAAAGTCCATTTTATGCATTCTATCGGCTGTGCAAATCGTTCACAGGGGCAAACCTGACTCCTCACAGATTTACGAAACGGTCATAGATGGCTTGCAAGTCAGGTTCGGCTTCGAGGGCTTCTTTGATGAGGATTTCACCTTGCTGAATTTGCCCGATTTTCTGCTGCGAGACTCCCGTCAAAAGTTTTGCCCTGTTCTTCAAAACCAGTTGCGCGGGGTTTTCCGGCTTGATCAAAATTTTGGTAGCCAAATCGAAGTGACGAATCGCATGCGAGTACTTTTTGATTCGAAAACACGCTTCTCCCAAGGCGACTCGGTATTGAGGCTGTTTCGGCGATTTCCGAACGGCGTTGAAAGAGTGCTCAAGTGCCAGATCCGCCCTTCCGTTGCGCACAAGAATTTGAGCGATGCGAGCTTCCTCGTCGGAACTGGAGGCTTTAAGTTCGGAGAGATTGATGAGTGCCGAGTATTCGGCGTGCTGATCGCTTGCCGTTATCGACCTTCGCAGTATCTCTCGATACGCGGCCTCGATTTCCCTGGGAATACTCAGGTCCGGAAGGTGGCTCAGCGCGGACTTGATATGGGAAGTGGATTTGTCGAGCCAGCCGTTTTCAAATTTATGAATGATCGAATGGGCAGCAATGATCTCTTTTGCAGCGAAGCGTCCTTTCTGTATCCAGTTTTGAAACTCGACCGGTTGCGGGTCATCAATCTGATCGATTGGAAGTTTCCCCTGAAGAGAACTCGAAAGCAATCTTGAAAGGATGTCCATCTGCGGACGCTGCCGGGTAACCGAATATCGAAAAGAATCCCAAGCATAGGACTCCAATACGGGATGATCGAAAGTGTTTCGGCTTGCGTGTTCGACTTGGTCTGCAGCGTAATCGTCCTCGATCCAACCCATGGAACAAAAGTCATCGGCGTCTGCCCAACCAAATGCCCTTAGCGACGATGCACAGTCCAGTCGAAGATGCTGTTGCATCGTCTCGCGGTCCAGGAGCAGCGACTGGCGTTGCCCGACAAGGTAAACAGAATCCGGAGCGGCGATTGCGAGGTAACCGTGCGGAAAAGCATCCTCGAATGTTAGCAGGATTGTCTCCAGTTCTTTTTGATCGCTATGAAGAGAAACCCATTGCACAAACAGACCATCAGGAGAAAGTCGCTGAGCACAAAGTTGATAGTACTCCCGGGAGAAGAACGTCAAGTTTGACGAAGCACCTGGTCGCGACTTGCCGTCGGAAACAATGACGTCAAAATTGCGGCCTGTCGATCGCAGAAAACGAACTCCGTCGCCGTGTATTAGTGTTAGCTTTTCGTCTTGCAGTACCTCGCGATTTTGCTGCGCGAAAAAGCTCGCTGCCTCGATGACGGAATCTGATAACTCCAGGCAAGTAACGGATTCGACTTGGGGAATTTCCACCAGTTCAGCAGCCAACAGACCGGTGCCCAGACCGATCGTCAGGACTTCCGGACGTGCGGCCTTTCCAATTAGAAATGGAAGATGAGCAAGGACTTGCTGCTTTTCTTCAACGCCCCCGCCACACTCTCCGATCGCTACACCATCAACAAGTAGGCGTTGATGCGTTGGGTCCAATGCTTCGCGAACAACGGCGACAGTGTGACTTGGTCCTTCGACATAGTAGTCGACAGGCCACAGGCTTTCATCTTCCAGCCCGGGCTTGGACGAATCGATCAGCAGCAGCGAGGAAAACCCGAAGACGAGAAGGATCCCGCCGGCGAATCCTGACCTTGCGAGCCATCTGGATTTTGATGAGTCCGATTTTTCAAACTTGCCAATCGTTGGCGAAAACCGAATACAAGTGCTCACCAGAATACAAACTGCTGCCAACAAGATTGCTGTCCCTTTGAGTCCAAACAAAGGGATGAAGCAAGCGGCGCAGAGCAACACGCCGACGACATTTCCAAAGATGACACAGCCGTAAATTTCTCCGATTCGTGTGCCGATCTTTTCGTGCTGCCCAACCCAAATTCGCACCAGCACCGGCAAGGCCATTCCCATTAGAATTGCGGGAGCCGCCAAGACCATCGACGCCAACACAAGGCGAGCCAACAATGGACTTTCACCAAGCCAGCTTAACGAACTTCTGAGCTGTTGCACTTGGAAGCCTTGACTGAGCACCCAAAGAGAAAGTGTGATTGCAATGGCAACCAGAAGCAGCAGCCATGAATACAGTTTCGCATTCGCTTGGCGAGACCGAAGCACGTAGGCAGCCTGCATCGAACCGATCGAGATTCCGATCAGGAAAACAGCAGTCACGATGGCGTAGCTTTGGGAGTCTGAACCAAAGACGATCGCAAGATAGCGATGCCAAACCAATTCCATGCCAAGGCTGGCACAACTGGAGACGATGGCTGCGACTAACAACAACCATCGAATGGATCCACTTGATTTTTGATCGGACTCGATTTGTGGCGGCGTTCTGGATTCCGTAGTTTTTCGGTCAGCGGTTTTGGCAGTCAGCAATCCGAAAACACCAACAGCGGCTGCAGCGAGGGCAATCCCGAGAGTGGATGCCGTAAGGCCGAATTGTGGCACGGCAAAGAACGTCAAACCCAATGCACCCGCCGCAGCTCCGAATGTTTCAATTGAATATATCCAACCGAAGGCTTCATGGACGTTCGTCGGCGACTGCAAGTTGGTCTGCCGATGGCGAGCCCGTGAACTGGCAAGCACAGGAACGATCCCTCCCAACAAAACGTTCACAGGAACCACGCATAACACGGCGAACAGTGGAGCTTCGAGTTCCAGCGGAATTCCGGTTGATGTAATCCACCGGCAAATCGGTCGACCAAAAGTCGCTACGACGCCAACGAGCATCGCCGAAACAATCAACATAGACGAGGACAGGTTTCTGCTATCGTTCAGGCGGTCAGCGAATCGCCCTTGCAGAAATGCGCCGAACGAGAGGCCAAGCAATGCCGAAACAAGCACAGCCGCAACCGTCAGGTCAGACAATGAAAGCTGTTGTTGCGATAGCCTGAGGGCAATCAGTTGGCAAATTAATGAAATTGCCCCAGAGAAAAAAGCTGTTGCATAAAGATGGCTGCTTCGAAACATCTGTAGGAGCACAATCAGGTCGCCTCTTTCGGGTTTTACATCCGGACCGTTCTGGGATGCTCGACACTGCTATTCGCTTACCGAAAGAGTGTGGTCAACTTCGATTTACCCACATTGAGATCCGCATTGCGAATTAGATCACAAACGAAGCGTTGCCTCGGGAAGCCCCTGCGCACCCTCATTCGCCAATCCTCCGCCGCTTTTCCGCTATTGCACTAGGGAGAAACGTGATGAAGTCCCGCTGGTGTTGATTCGCCGATGCTGTTTCGTTTTTGACGGCCAAGCGAGGCCGACCGCCCTATGCTACTCGACCGTAACGCTTTTCGCGAGGTTACGAGGCTTATCGACATCGCAGCCACGCATCACAGCGATGTGATACGACAGCAACTGCAGCGGAATCGCAGACACGATCGGCTGGAGGTATTCGACGGTCTGCGGAATGTAGATCACATCATCCGCGACTTCTGCAATCCGTTCGTCACCCTCGGCTGCGATCGCGATGACTGGGCCGCCGCGAGCCTTCGTTTCTTCGAGGTTGGACATCACTTTTTCGTAGATGAACCCATGAGGCATCACGAAAACACTTGGCGTGTGTTCGTCAACCAAAGCAATCGGACCGTGCTTCATTTCAGCCGCCGGATAGCCTTCGGCGTGAATGTAGCTGATCTCTTTGAGCTTAAGTGCGCCTTCGAGAGCGGTTGGAAAGTTATAGTGCCGTCCAAGGTACAGGAAGTTGTTGAAGTCCTTGTACTTTTCAGCGACTTCGCGACATTTTTCATTTGACTTGAGCGCCTTCTCAACAAGCTCAGGCACTTCTTTAATCGCCTCGATCATTGCGCGTCCCTTGTTGTAGCTCAAGTGGCGCAAGCGACCGAGATACAACGCCAACAAAGTTAGTGCGAGGCACTGGGACGAATAGGCTTTCGTTGACGCGACTCCAATTTCTGGACCGGCGTGGAGATAGATGCCTCCGTCAGCTTCTTGAGCGATGCTACTTCCGACAACGTTGCAGATCGCCATCGTCGGATGACCTTTACGCTTCATCTCGCGAAGTGCCGCCAGCGTATCGGCCGTTTCACCAGACTGCGTGATCGCGAAAATCAAAGTCGATTCGTCCATCGGCGGATTGCGATAACGAAGTTCACTGGCGTATTCTACTTCGACAGGAATCTGAGCAATCTCTTCGATCAGATATTCGCCAACCAACGCCGAATGCCAACTCGTTCCGCAAGCCGTGAAAACGATTCGTTTTACTTTCAACAAATCCTGTGGCGTCAGATTCAAGCCACCGAAAACGGAAGTCGCCATATCCTCAGACAGTCGACCACGCATCGTGTTGCGAAGCGATTCCGGTTGCTCAAAAATCTCCTTGAGCATGTAGTGATCGTAGTCCTTGAGTTCAACTTGATTCGATTCCACATCCAGATCTTTTACATCGTGAGCAACGACGCCCGAATCGCGATGCGAAACTTGAAGCGAATCGGATGTCAGCACCGCAACCTGATGATCTGCCAGATAGACAATTCGATCGGTGTATCCAATCAACGGCTGAGCATCACTGGCGAGAAAGTGTTCGCCTTCTCCGACACCGATCACGAGCGGGCTACCCAGACGAGCCGCGAAGATCGTCTCAGGCAAATGATTGAAAAGAATCGCTAGGCCAAACGTTCCACGAAGATGGGAGATGGCATCTTTGATAGAGCTAACGGCAATTTTGGTTTCATCTTTCTCGACGCCACTTTCTTTTCGTCGATCCATACACTGAGAAATCAAGTGGGCAACTACTTCTGTGTCGGTGTCTGAATTGAATTCGTAACCGTCAGATTTCAGCTTTGAACGAAGCTCCGCAAAGTTCTCGATCACTCCGTTGTGGGCGATCGCAAGTTTCTCAGAACCACCAATATGCGGATGAGCATTCGAAATCGTCGCGGCACCGTGTGTTGCCCAACGCGTGTGGCCAATCCCAATCCCGGAAGGGCAGGGGGCGGCAGCAATTTCTTGCGCCAGTGTTGCGATGCGACCCACGGACTTGGTGATGTTCAACTTCTGCTTCGCATCGATCGTCGCTGTTCCAGCGCTATCGTATCCACGATATTCAAGCCGCCTCAAACCTTCGAGCAAAAAGTCTTGGGCAATACGAGGTCCGATATAGCCAACAATTCCACACATAAATTTCTCATCAACTAGAGTTCTCCAAACCGCATACAAAAGCGTCTGGACCAAAGTTTCGGCGCCAATAGTAGAATCAAGGGAGCAAATACGCTAGCCAAATCTTTCACATGTCTCAAAATCCGCGATTTGGCAACACGCAACCAACTGGGACAGCCAGGAAAGAGAGGGGCTTTCAAGCTTCGCCAGACGCCGCTTCGGCACAGTTCCAACTAATCAGCTCGCGGTACCGCAATCCTTTGCCACCAAAAATATCCAGAGCACTTCCAACGGTTACGTCTAGCTTGCCTTGGCTTACCTCATCGATCTGCTGCAGATCGTCCATGCTGGCAACTCCTCCGGCGTAAGTCACTTTCCGAGTCTCAAAATCTGAAAGTAACTTCACTAGTTCGATATCAATTCCATTGCACTTTCCTTCCACGTCGGCAGCATGAATCAGGAACTCGTTACAATAGGGCGCAAGTCGCCCAAGAAGCTCCACCGTCAAATCAACGTCAGTAAGTGTCTGCCAGCGATTGGTAGCGACACACCAGCCGCTGTTTGTTCTACGGCAACTTAGATCAATTACGATTCGACAGGAACCAATTTCTTTCGCCAGCGACCGTACACGTTCCCAATCAAGATTCAGGCCATCGAAAAGCCACGACGTGACGATTATGTGACTGGCTCCCGCATCGATCCACGATTGGCCATTCTCGATGGTGATACCGCCGCCGACTTGCAATCCACCCGGCCAAGCAGCGATCGCGTCGAGCGCGGCCTGATCGTTGCCCGGTCCGAGTTTGATGACGTGTCCTCCGCCAAGTTCATCGTCGCGAAATTTTTCAGCAAACCACACGGACGGATTTTCAGAAACGAAGTTTTCCTGAAAGTCGCTTTGTTCAATCGTGCTTCCTACGATCTGCTTGACTTTTCCATCATGCAAATCGATACAAGGACGAAACTGTGATCGTGGGCGGGACATGGCGCGAACTTGTCTTGAAATTGGAGCCAGTATTCTAGCAACAATTCACAGAAGTTGTGCAAGCCACCCACGACAGGCCATACGACGGTTCACAGCAAGCCTTCTGCATCCTTTATTATTCCAAAGAATGCGTTGGCATCGAAGACGGCATATGGATATTCGACCAAACACTGGCAGGATTAACCGTACGACTCGATTCAATCGATCGATTGAAATACCGACGAAAAGTAACCAGCGCCGCCATTTCTGCGGAGCTGGCGATTTTCAGTTTCTCGTAGGCGGAACGCCGATTCTTTTCGATGGTCTTTATCGACACTTCCAAACGACGCGCCATCGACTTGTTTGGGACGCCATCGGTTGCCATTGAAACAATTGCCAACTCGCGTTCCGTCAAACTTGCGAAATTGGAAACTCGATCTCGCATGCGGCACAAGTTCTTGGACCACCAAATTGAATTTTCAATCGCATCGATGACAGATTTTTGCGTGCAAGGATGTTGGATCACAGCCACTGATTCAACGAGCTGCGGCAGAGAATCGTATTCAGAACTTCGAGAATTGCCCTGATCAAGAATTACGATCGGAAGCCAAGGAAATTTTCCACGTATGTTGTTGATCCACGCGGCAACATTTTCTTTCAGCGATTCTGTGCCAACGATCAGGCAAACAGGAGTCAAAGTGGTCACCTCACTAGCGATCACTTTGTCGCAAACACTTTCAGATTCAAGTGAAATCACCTCGAATCCTTCGAAGGCCATTCTTACTGGCTCTTCAACCAAAAACCGTACATTCTCTCCACCTAGCAAGAATAGCTTGCCGCCCTTAGTTGATTCGTCTCGCATGACCCATTATCCTTGGCTTGCTGATGTTAACCCTACCCGGTTGAGCTTGATTGATTTACCGAAGTTGGCGATGTTCACTTTCGTGAGCCACATTGCCAGGGTAAACCTCCTTGCCTCACGGAATCAATTGAATATTGAGAACCGAAACGCAAAACAAATTGGAAATAAAATGTCTGGATCAATTACAGGCTGGTTAGACTCAGTTCGAAACGGTAATGATGAAGCCGCAAAAAACATTTGGGACCGTTGGTTCAATCGCCTGTGCACTAGAGTGTCGCCCCATTCGGGCCGGTTGCGAATTCATGACGACGAAGATATCGCCTTGGATGCATTCGCAGATTTCTTTCAAGCTTTGAAAGAAGGAAAGTTCAGTTCGTTAAAGAATCGATCTGAGATCTGGAAACTTCTGGCGACGATCGCCGTCCGCAAGTCAGCGGCGTCGTATCGTTTTGAAAGAGCACAGCGTCGAGGAGGAGGCCGACAAGTCTACTCATTCGAAGACGTTGAGAATTCGTCTTCGAGCATGACAGCCAGCAAACTGCCAGTTACTTTGGGGATCATTGACGAGTTAATCAAATCGATCGACAGCCCTGTTTTGGGCCGCGTCATTCAGATGAAAATTGATGGCTTGGAAAACTCTGAAATCGCGAACGAACTCGATTGCTCGCTCCGCACAGTCCAATACTTGGTGAAAGATCTCGAAAATCAGATCTTGGATGGCAATTCAGATTCTGGCTCATTGCTAGCGTAAAAAAAGCGGCAAGGCCCCTTTTGGCTCCTAGCCAACCCTTGCCGCCAAAGCTTGCTCGTTGCTCCCCAGCACAAGCAGGCCTCAAGAAGATAGGTCGTGTCAGTTCCGAGTCAAAGAACTTTCTTCAAATTCTACAAATTGAATTTGATGAGTAGAAACTTGATGTTTTCAAACATCCTAGCGGCCTGAGATGTTCCATTTTCGCCTCATTCTGAGCTCCGTTGACACTGCGTCGAGCAGCGGAATTCCTTGACCCTGCAAGAGGGCCCCTTTGACCACCGAAAACTGATCTAGGTGGAAAATTTGGTGTGGGTTAAATTCTTCTGCCATAAGCCAAGTGAACGCCAGGACGGCAATATTTGCTACGGAGCATGCAATGAAGCTGAAGGATCTGACCGTCGAATTGTCAGGGAACGACAATGTACGCATGCGGTCTATCAACATCGGACCGTTGGAAGACGGAATTAATTTCATCTACGGGGAACGAGGCGCCGGAAAATCCACGCTTCGAAACGAGATCGGCGAACTACTGTTCGATTCGATCAGCCAAACATCGGTTGACCGAACATCAGTTGGGTGCAACTCCATCACGATGGTGGTTGAACACAACGAACAACGCTATCGACTCGCTCGTGATTCGAAGGGCACATGCACTGCGACGAAGATCGACCCATCGAACGCATTCCAAGATGCTGATGGATCGCTACATCAACTACCAGCGCTGGATCGTGAGCTGATCGACAGTATTGCGGTCGTTGCGTTTCGCGACCCCAATTCTAAACTACTGCGTTTGCACCAGATACTAAGGGATCGTTTTCGAGTTCCCGTCGGCCCTGATGCAGCGGGAAAATCTAACGACGCAGAACGTATTCAACAACATCGACTGGAGCTGCAACAAAAAATTGGAACACTGCAACAGGAGGTGAGTCAGCTTCAATCGCAACGAACTTCCATCGAAGCCGAAATTGTAGCCAGCCGTAAGCTCAGCCTCACCAGAACCAACGAGCTCGATTTACGAATTCGTGAACTTTCGGCACAGCTGGCCGGAATCGACCCTGCAAAAATTCGGCTTGAAATCGAAACGCTTCAACGTGATGCAAACCGTTTGCGTCTTGAAATTCAAGCCGCAACAACAACCGTCGTTGCGACAACCCCTTCGCCGTATCTGCCGACGCTCTATCGATTGCTTGACGAAATCGATCAGCAAATTCGCGAAATACGCACCGTGCAATCCAGCGTGCAACGTCATCGCGTTCGACTTAAGGAAGAGATGGAGTTTCGCAATGGCCTGACCATTGATCAGGAAAAGCACCCTTACCATCGAGCCCGTGAAATCCTTCGGCAAATCGAGGGACGCATCGACCATGCGGACACCCGCGGCGACCAATGGGTTGAAGATCGCGGCACTCCAGATTCGCAACAAGTTTCGCGGTTCCTTGACGAAACCTGTCGCGCCGTGAGGGATGACTTACAGCTACTGTGCGATGAGCTTTCGACTCAGTATCACGAACTTCGAAACCGTTCAGCGACTCATGAACTGAAAGAATTGCGACACAACTACAGCCACCTTTCCGACTTGATTCAACAAGTCCTTGCACGTCGCGAACAGGTATTGAGCGAACTTCAGACAGCCGACCCGCAAGGCGCTGAAGCGATCCACCGCGCATCGCCTGAATTTTGTCAACTCGCCGCCAGCGCAGGTCATCTTGCCGCGCGAACGCGCTATGTCGGGCCGGTGGCGGAAGCGACGCCGCAAGCCGAGTCATGGAATACTCGGGCAAGCGACACTTCACTGCAACGACAACAATTGGCCGCCGTTGAAAGTCGCATTGCGACGCTTCAGGCTTCAATTTCGGCCACTCAGTCGACGTCGGAAACTCTAACCCGTCAGATCAGCGAACTGAGTTTACAGAAGAGTCGTTTCTCATCGCTTTCTGAAACGCAATCGAATTCGCAACTCGCTCAACTGGAATCGCGAATTCAAGCAATCAGCTCAGAGATTTCTTCTCTCAATTTACAGCTCAGCCAGCTCACGGTGAACGTCGTTGCTCCGCATGCTTTGCTGATCACGGCCAGCAACATTTTGGAGCATTTGACTCAAGGCGACTTCACGCATGTGTGGCTATCGCCCGAACATGGCGGCGTCGAAGTTCGTGACCGCAACTCAAGGGCTTTCGCGATCGGCAGCCTGACTGAACGAGGTTTGTGTCAGCTTGTCCAGTTGTCGCTTGTGCTCGCGACCAACGAAAATGGCGGTGGTTCAAATATGCCGTTGATTTTTGACGACCTATTCGCCGACCTCGAAAAGAAGCGAATTGACGCAACACTGGAAACCATTTCCCGTTGGCGGCAAAAGACGTTTCGCCAGCTGATCGTTTTGACGCAACATCGTTTCCTTGCCGATCGAATTCCCGAAGCTGCTGTTTGGGAGATTGAGCCAGAATCGAGTTCAGAAGTATGGCGTCCAGCAACGCGGGAATCGCTCGCCGGTGTCGAGAACTATGTCACTAAACCGATCACTCACTCAGTGGACATCGACCAACAAGAAGTGTTCTTTGATCAACCGGTCGCTGAATACCCTGCCAGCCCACTACCGCGACCCTATCCACTTTCAAAATATCCTCGAACAACTGATCGAGAGCGCGCCAGCGAGCTATCCGGTTTCACAAGTATTGAAACGTTTGCCGAACCCACAATCTTCGTGCATGCGGCTACTCCGATCCAAAATGAATTCGCTCACAGAACCGCAGTCGTTTCACCTTCCGTTATCGGAGATCGACTCGAAATCGCTGCCATCAACGAATCTACAGCCGTCGACAGCCTAGGTTTACTTGATAGTGAACAGCTACGCTGTCTGTCTGACAACGCCATCAGTACAGTCAATGATTTTCTGACATTTGATTCGCAGCAGCAATCGACTGAATTTATTGAATGTTACTTGACCGGCGAAACCCTTGAGCATCTTCGGGCTTCGACTTGGTTAATGATGTGGGTTCCGGGACTCGCCGCAAATGAATCCCGAGCACTCGTGGCTTGTGGCATTTCCGATCCAGAGCATTTACTCACTTCCAACATTGACAGTCTGTTCGAACGGGTCGCTCGATTCTTGCGGTCACCTGATGGACGACGGTTTGACACTTCAGGTAGAACACTGACGCGAGACACGGTCAACGATTGGCAACAACGTTTGCGTAACAATCGAAACTTCCGACACCAAAGCCGTCCTCGATTTCAGTCCAGCCGCGAACAAAGTCGACAGACTCAACGACAACATGGTCTCCGAGCGTGGTCGCCTCAGGATCGCGCGAACGCGAGAGAATACGATTCAAGTGATCGCTCCAGAGAACGAGCAGATCGAGATCGAACCGAACGGGAACGAATACCGCGAGCCAGATCGGAGCGTGATCGAACGAGACGCGACCGAACTCCTCGAGAATATTCGAATCGAGAAAGACCCGATCGCCAATCCTCGCGGCGCGAGTCGAGACCGACTCGAAGCCCACGAATGCGAACGCCGGACAACCGTGAGCCGCGTCGTTCGGCGCCACCGATCCCTCCACGCTCATCAAGAAACGATTCGGCTCGCAAGCCTATCGCCGTTCGGCAATCATCTGGACGACAATCGTTGAGCAGCAGAAATGACGCTCCCGTCTCGGCGGACTCCGCTGGCTCGACCACCTCCAATTCGAAAACGCAATCCAACACGAAACCAAAACTGAGATTCTATCTGGAGCTAACCGACCACATCGAAGCCGCGCCATCCATCGGACCAAAGACCGGAGCACGATTCGAAGCGATCGGAGTCTACACGATATCTGATTTCTTGAAGATGACCGCTGAGTCACTTGCAGAAAAGCTGAACTATAAACGCCTCAACGCAAAACTTCTTCGGCAGTGGCAGAATCAATCACGTTTGGTTTGCAGGATTCCAAACCTTCGCGGACACGATGCCCAACTGTTGGTCGGTTGCGGCATCATCGAAGCAGAAGAGCTGGCGTCGATGCGCCCTGAAACGCTATTCTCAAAAGTGGCTCCATTCTCTGACACGAAAGCGGGACTGAAAATCATACGCAATGGAAAGAAACCTGATCTGGCTGAAATCAAAGACTGGATTTCGTTTGCTCAGCACAATCGCTCGTTGAGAGCCGCCTAAGCAGGAACCATGGTTTACAACCAGCACAAATCGAGTAGGGTGAATCACGGTGATCAACCGTG
>CAZORS010000111.1:0-17904 GCA_964582025.1 uncultured Pirellulaceae bacterium
TTCAACAACGTTAGATGCAAATTCGAAAGCGGCGTCGGTTCCTTGAACTTGATGTGGCGTCCGCCTTGCATGTTTCCGGCTGCTCCACCGGCGACGATGATCGGCAAATTCGAATGGTCATGAGCATCTGGATCGCCCATGCCGCTGCCGTACATGTAAAGCGAATGATCCAACAGCGTTCCATCGCCTTCAGGAATTTCGTTCATGCGTTTGAGGAAATCGGCAAACAACGAAACGTGATAGCGATTGATCTTGGCAACTTTTTCCAGCTTCACCGGATCGTTGCCGTGATGCGTGACCGGATGATGCGGATCAGAAACGCCGATCTCTGGATAGGTGCGAGTGCTCGCTTCGCGGGCCAGTTGGAAACTGACGACTCGAGTCACATCACCCTGAAACGCGAGCAACTGCAAATCAAACATCAGCTTCGCATGGTCGGCATACTGCGCCGGAACGCCGACGGGTCTGTCCAGATCAGGAAGCGGATTGTCTTTCACGTTCCGCTGAGCCATTTGAATTCGCCGTTCGACTTCGCGAATGTTCTCCATGTAGGAATCGATCTTGTTGCGATCCGAACTGCCGACTCGCTTTTTGATTCGCTTGATTTCAGTCGTGACCGAATCGAGCAAGCTGGTACGTTTCTTTAACGCCTCCTGACGTTGTTCGGGGGTTCCGCCTTCTCCGAATAGCATCTCGAACACGATCCGAGGATGTGCCTCCGACGGAAGTGGCTCAGTCGGCGACGCCCACGACAAATTGTTTTGGTAGACGCAAGCATATCCGTTGTCGCACTGCCCAACGGTCGACAGCAGATCCATCGAAAGTTCCAGCGACGGAAGCTGCGAATCCTGTCCGATTTTCTTGGCCGCGATTTGGTCAACCGTGATACCGTTGTAATAGTCAGTGCTTTCGGTTCGTTTCGCGCGAGCCGCACTCAGGAAAGCCGAGTTGGAAGTCGCGTGCGATCCCGGATAAGCGTTTTGCAAATCCATGTTCGTCACAACGGTGACTTGATCCTTGACGGCTTCCAATGGCGAAAGGCTGTACGGAAGTTTGTCCAACGTCTCGCCGTCAGGAATCCACTTCGCAGGATTGAAACCCATCGGAATGTAAACGTAGCCAATTCGCTTCAGGTTTTCCTTGGCCGCAACGGTAGCGGCTGTTGCCGTCATGGCGGGGACCATGGAATCGAGCAACGGCAGTGCGACGGCAGCGCCGGCACCGCGCAAGAGAGTTCGCCGCGAGATGCACTTCTTACGAATGATCATTTGCTGGTCTCCGAGTTAGTGGCGTTTTCATTCGATCGCATTCGAAACGGCTCGCTCAACACAATCCCAGTAACGATGCTCGAGAAACGGTAGTCATCTTTCGCGGCAGCGGACTCGATGATTCTAATGGCTGGGCCATCAAAAGCTTCAACGGCTCGACCGAGTCCAAACGTCATCAGCTTTTCCGTCAACGTGCGGACAAACATCTGAGGTCGTTCCAGTATAGCGTTCTCAAGTTCACCAACCGAACTAATGGCCGCTCCATTTGGGAACACACCTGCCGTGTCAACGTTCAGCGTTCCCTCGAATTCTCTCCATCGACCAACCGCGTCGTAGTTTTCCAGTGAAAATCCAATTGGATCCATTCTGTCATGACAGCTTGCACAAGCCGGATCGGCTCGATGTAGTGCGAGTCGTTCGCGCAGTGAGCTGACCTCGAGCGTCGTATTTTCCTTCAAGTTCGGAATGTTTGGCGGTGGCGGTGGTGACGGAGTCCCCAAAATGTTTTCCAGAATCCAGTTGCCACGAATCGTCGGCGAGGTTCGCGTCGCGTAGGACGTGACCATCAGGACGCTGCCATGTCGAAGGATGCCACCACGTCGACTGTCATTGGGAAGTTCTACTTTTCGGAATTCGCTGCCGCGGACGTTTGGGATGCCATAATGCGTTGCGAGCCGCTCGTTGAGGAACGTGTGGTTGGAGCGAAGCAAGTTCACAACGCTGCGATCGTTTCGCATCACGTCTTGGAAAAGATGTTGAGTCTCAAGTCGAAAGGACTGTCGCAAGTTATCGTCGAAGTCCGGGAACAGTCGAACGTTGGGCGTGATCGATTCGAGGTTGCGAAGGTACAACCATTGCGACGCGAAGTTGTCGGCCAAGGAGACAGATCGTTTGTCGGCGAGCATTCGCTGCACCTGTTTCCGCAACGTGGCTGGTTCGTGAAGCTTGTTTTCGATCGCCAGATCCAGCAGTTCGTCATCGGGGATGCTGCTCCAAAGGAAGTATGAGAGCCGCGATGCAAGTTCGATATCCGAAATATAATAGGCGGCATCGTCGGCTTCCTTTTCTGCTTCGATGCGAAAAAGAAAGTTCGGATTCACCAGCAGAGAAGCCACTGCGGACTCGATGCCTTTTTCGAATCCGCCTTCTTCGAAACCTGCGGTGTAGAAACCCATTGGCGTTTCGAGATCTGCATCGGTGATCGGTCGGCGAAACGCTCGTCGGGCTAATCGACGAACCACGTTTTCTGCATCCTCGCGTCCTTCGATTGTCGGCGAGGCTGCGTCGCCAAGAATCAGGCTGCGGCTTTCGGTTTTCCCAACGCCTTGGGGATCGAATGGACCGACAATGGAAACTTGATAGATCGCTGGAGTCAATCTTGGATGACGATGTCGATTGAAGTTCGCGTCGAACGGTTGTCGTTTCTCTTCGACGAGCGAAGAAAACGTTTTCGGAAACGTGATGCCGAGCGAATGACTTCCGGCGGTGACTTCGATCTTCGTTTTCAAGTGCGAATCGGAATGCGTGAAGTCGCGATTCTCCCAGCCACCGTTGTCGTTCTTGGGAGGTTTGACCTCGAATCGATGGACTCTCTTTCGATCGAGCAAAATGTCGATGTTGTGTTTCTGATGGAGACCTTCGACTTTCTCGTCGCGGTCACGGGTGAGTTTAAGTTCTATCTCGTACTGTCCCGTTTGCGGAAAGTGATGTTCAATCAAAGTTCCACCGCGTGTGCCAAACGGAAGGCCGGGAACGTGCGCTTCCTGAGAGCGATCTGCAGGCAGGCGAATGGTGACGCCGCTGGGACCGTTGCCAACACCGCCGACGGCTGCTCTGGCGATCTTCTGTGCTGCCGAAACGTAGCGGTTCAGGCTTGTCGGCGAAAGTTCCTCGACGGTAATGTTGTCGAACCCGTGACTCGATTCGTCTTTGGGAAGATAGTCTTCTGCGTCGATCTGAATGCCCAACAGATCACGGATCGAATTTTGGTATTCCGCCCGAGTCAGTCGCCTGACGGCCCCGATGCGACCAGTACGAGGGTGGTTCTTACTTCGGTCGTCGAGGATTTGTGACAGGGACCCCGAGAGCTTTTGGTATTCGGCTTCAGTCGGTCGATCGCTGGACGCGGGAGGCATTTCGCGTGCGTCAACTCGACGGAGAATTTTCTCCCAGTTAGAAGTGTCGAGTTTCTTTTCTGAAAATTGAGCTTCGTCGAAAGATATTGATTCGAGGTCGAAGTTGGCTTCCGGTTCGGATCCGGAATGGCAGTCAATGCAATGGTTCCCGACAAAGGCTTCGATTGCTTCGAGTCGGGATGCGAGGTCTTCCGCACTGAGGGTGCCTGTTGCAGATAGAGATGCAACGATGATCGATAGAATAGTGAATCGAGCACGCATGAAGGATCTCGAGTGGTGGTTGGAGATCCTTCCATTGTAGCTGAGGATTGAGTCGATGGGTTTGTGATTGCCAAGATGCAACTACAAGTTGTTTGAGTGACCGCCTTTAGGATCGTCGGACCTATTGTCGCTCGGTTCTCGCGTGAGCCGATTGCGTGCGGGGTAAAACGTAATACTTCACACGACATCGTCTCATTTGAAAAGTGTCACATCGGTCCGCTACCAGCTCGGAAAGCTGGGCGACAATGTTGGTTCATTTGAGGTTCGCCGCTGCCTAAGCGTTTTAGCGCGGGGCATCCCTAAAGGGATTAACTACGAACATCATGCAATGATGAGTTTACTGTGCAACGTTCACGAAATCAGTCCGCTCAAGCACGCCAGTCTGGTTACTTTGAGTCAGGACTTTGACGGGATGCTCGCCCGGATTCTTGCCGGTAACGTAAAGCACGCCTTCGAGTGACTCACCCGGTCGAAGAGTGCGACGTGTGTTGAAGTCGACTTGGGGAACTGCTTCATAAACATTGTTCGCCGTGCTCAGCCCAGAATTTTGAGGGTCGAAATTGCTGTAGAGTAACCCGTCTGGCAATGCAATTGAGACGTTAACGTTCTCATGAACGAACGTGTCGTTGTTGGTGACACGAAACCGAACAGGAGCCTCATCTCCACGAGCAGCGCTGATTGGTTGCTGCGTAGATTGCATCAAGATGCCCAAGCCACTTTGCGGGCCGAGTTCGTCGGGGCTGCCTGGAATGCCGATAGGCGGTTCGCCGCTAGGTCCCGTTCCCGGATTACTTGAACCTGGAACTGGTGTCGAATCAAAACGCGGAACCGTTTGGTCGTTGCCACGAGTATCGTTGCTGCCGTCCTCAGGCTCGACCCGGATGGCAAGTTCGTCGGTAGCCGTGACTTCTTCGGCAGACGTTACGGTGAACAGCATGTTTGCATTGCCGTCGACGCTGAGCCCTTCGTATTCGATATCGACAACCTCTGAATCGCCGGGCTCGAGACGACCAATCTCAAGTAGCAGCGGATCGCCGCCGGATCCGTCTCCAGCAACAGAAGCGTTCTCGCTTACGGCGACGGGCTGAATCGCTTGTTCGAACTGATTCTCGATCACGACCGAACTGAGCGGGACGTTGCCCGTGTTCGTGACGACTGCTTTCACCAAAGTCGTCTCGCCAACGCGAATCGGAGTTCCTCCTTGCAGTTGCAGACTAACTCCACGAGAACCTCCCTGCGAAACGACAACGCACTCGAGCAACCCAGCGTCATGTCCGCCATCGGCGACAACGTCCAACCGGAAACACTGTCGTCCAGCTTGAATCGCTTGAAAGCCGATCGGAATGTCTTTGCGTTCCCCGAAAGCGATCTCATCGATGGTGGCTTCGATTACACGCGACGATCGGCCTTGAGCAACCAGTCCGGCATCGGGCGTAATCCGCAGCTGCACGTTTCGCAGCGGTTCGTCGCATTGATTCACCAAACCAATATCGAAGATGATTTCGTCGCCAACTTTTGCGAATTCAGGACCAGCGACCTCTAGGCCGATACAGGCTCCAGAGATTTCAGTCTGAGCACAAGCCTCAGTGCGAAGTCGATCACTCTCGCTGGCGACTTCGAAGCACATTCCGACGTTGCCGCGTTTCTTGCTCTTGAGTTGCAAGTCAATGATGCGAGGCTGACTTCCGGGAGCAATGTCGCCGAGATCCCATTGATACTGGCTGCCATACTGAGTCGGCTTCGGGTTGCTGGAAATGTATTCGATGCTGGGATCAAAATCTTTGGTCGATACAACAACGCCCCGAGTCAACTGATCGCCAGGGTTGGTGACTTCGACGCGATAATTGAATGGCTCGTCGGAAACAGCATCAGCAGGTCCGATCGCGCGAATCGTCAGCGCGGGAGCACTCCACGTGACTTGAGTCAGTCCACTTTCGACGACCAGTTCCGGCTCCTGCCCAAACGCCGGCCGCACGACGTCAACGCGAACCTGAGTCACGCCAGGCTCGAACTGCCCGGCCCTTTGGCGGATTTGTGCGATGCCTTCACCGTTACGGTTGGTGGTTGCTTCCGCGGTCTGCGAACCGGCAGGAGCGAACTCCGCTGGTGCCCCGCCGACGATCGAGTAGCGAACTTTCCAGCCTTCAACGCCGCCGCTTCCATCGGATCGTGTCACGACCGTGGTCAAAGGTGAAACCGTTCCAGCGGTCGCGGAAATCGGAGTCGGTATTGCCCAATTGCCGTCGACCCAATGAATTCGAGTCGATGCTCGACGGCGGTCCCAGCCTTCAGCGGCGGGTGCAACGCCAGTCAAATAAGTCGTTCCGGGTGACTCCGATGAAAGGCTCAAAAACGTTTGACCTTTGAGCAATTGAATATCATCCACGGGAGTTGGTGTGCCTCGTGTCAGCATCAATGGCTTGAGTCCGGTACGCCCCAACGCGTTTTGACCGTCGATCTTTTTTGCAGTTGGACTAATGGCTTTGTTGAAATTCGGATGGTGCATGCCGCCGACTTCGATGATCTGACCGACGCTGTCATTTGAAAGCATCCATTCAAGTGGCTGATTCTTGACGAAGTATCCATCGCCACCACAAATGCCAGCCAATACGACGACTTCGCTGCCAACTGGAGCAACGATTCGCGATGGCGTCATCACGAGTTGTCCGTTTTGCCCGGGCGTTTTGAAACCGTCCGTCCGGGGGATGAAGTGACGTTTCTTCGGCTGGCTATTTCTGCATCCGCCAAGACAGCCCCGATCATTGCAGTTTGCATTTCCACATGGCGGAGCTTTCGGAGCTCGCGTGAAGGCGGGACCGACAGGATAGCTGGAGGGCTGGATCAGGTTTCGTTGCTGCTGATTGAATCGCGGCGTTTGGAATCCGGGTTGCTGAATTCGAGGTTGAACTTGAGGGCCTTGATAGCTCAGGCCTCTCAGCGTTGGGCCGAGTCCCAACGAATTGATGGTGCCGCCTTGAGGAGCAACGATTCCGCGATTGTTTGGCAGCAAGCTGCGACCAAGCGGATCAAACGTTTGAGCTGATGAATCTGATCCCAAGCCTGCGTACAGAAAGACCGCGACAACGATGGCGAACATGCATCGCGATACGTTTCGAATTTGACATTCCATGTCTCGGTCCTTGAAAAACAAAATCCAGCGCGTAAGCGTTGCTCACGGTTTCCGCGAAGTCGGTCGATTCCGTTTGCAGAAACTTTGTTTTTCCTTGAAGAGGTAACGATTGCTCCGGTCAGTGAAAGTTTGCGTCTGTCGCTGACACATCGGGCAAGAAAATTGGCTACATTAATGGAGCATCACATTTCCAACAATCAACTAGGATCTAAAACACATGATTGTCGTCAATACTGAAACCGTCGCAGGTTATCGCGTTGTTGAAGTCAAAGGAATCGTTCAAGGAAACACGGTTCGCGCGAAACATGCTGGCCGAGACATCGCGGCAGGCTTCAAAAACCTTGTCGGCGGCGAGCTGAAAGGCTACACCGAACTTTTGACTGAATCCCGACGAGAAGCCATTGAAAGAATGATGGGGCAGGGGCAACAGCTTGGCGCCAACGCGATCGTGAACGTTCGTTTCACGACCAGCGCTGTAACTTCAGGTGCTGCCGAGCTCTACGCTTACGGAACCGCAGTCGTTGTGCAGCCGCTCGCTTAATGTCAAACTTTCAGTCACCTATAAAACAGTGAGATAACAATGGGAATATTGATTGGATTGGCGATCACCGGCGTCCTTTTGATCCTCGGGTTCACCGTTGGGACGATTCTGGAGAAACGCCATTTCGGAAGACTTGATGATCGTGAGGCCGTCAACCGAATGACGCTGCAGACGCAGTCGAAGATTTTCCTCAGCCCGACGGCTGGAGGAAAGACGCCGACGATGATCCATAGCGAAACGGTTGTCGCCAGCGACTACTTTAAAAATTTTCTGAGCGGGTTCCGAAAGTTCTTTGGCGGGGAGATGAAAAGCTACCACTCGTTGATGGAGCGTGCTCGTCGCGAGACGCTGGCGAAACTCATTGAGCAAGCTCGTGAAATGGGTTACAACGCCGTCTGTAATGTGCGATTGGAACCAGCCGACGTTTCTGGAGCCATTCACAACCCAAAAAAGAAATCCGTGATGGTTTGCATTATCGCAACCGCGACGGCCTACGATAGCGATGTGGTCACAACCGCGCCGCCAACAAAAATGGAGAAGCCTGCTTAGGCAAAGTCGATGACGATACATATTCCTGTCCTGATGGATGAAGTCCTCGAAGGCTTGCAACCTGAAGGTAGCAAAGTCATCGTCGACGGGACGCTTGGCGGTGGTGGCCACACGGCTGCAATTCTTGAACGACTTGGACCCGAAGGCCAAGTCATATCTTTCGATCGAGATCTTGATGCGGTCGAGGCTGCTGCTGCGAAAATTGATGATTCTCGCTTCACACCCGTGCACGGAAACTACGCTGACTTCCCGGAACACCTGAAGCGGATAGGGATTGATGCGGTTGATGGAGTGCTTTTGGATTTAGGTTACTCAAGCGACCAGTTGGCTGACGAAGATCGCGGATTCAGCTTTCAAAATGAAGGTGAACTGGATTTAAGGTTTGATCGACTCGACGGCGAACCGGCTTGGCGATTGGTCAATCGGCTTAGTGAAAAACACTTGGCTGACTTGATTTACAATTACGGCGAAGAGCGGCTGTCGCGACGTATCGCGCGAAAGATCGTGGCCGTCCGACAAGCGGAGCCAATCAAAACTTCTCAGCAACTTGCTCGCATCGTCCGAAGTTGTGTCCCGCGATCCAAAGGCCACTCAATCGATCCGGCAACACGAACGTTTCAAGCGATTCGAATCGCGGTCAACGATGAACTGAAGTTCCTGAAGGAGACGATGGCTCGGTTGCCCAAGTTTCTGAATCTTGACGGCCGAGCGGCGTTGATCAGTTTCCATTCGTTAGAAGATCGAATCGTTAAGCAGTCGATCAACGCCAGCGATGAATTGGAGCCGATCAACCGCAAGCCGATTATGGCTTCGGATGCTGAGCTAGACGCAAACTCACGAAGCCGCAGCGCAAAGCTGCGCGTCGCGAAACGCATCACCGCGATTCCGATGCGGTAGTAGCCTTTGGCGTCACACGATTGTGGTTTGAAGCCGCTGAAACGTAGTCGGCCTATTTAACAGCAACGCTCTAGCCTTGAACTGCCGCAAGTGCCGCATCTAACTGAGCTCGTGTTGATTGTCCAGAGAACCGTTCAACAACTGTCCCGCTTGCATCGACCGCAACGAGGAATGGAAAACTGCTGGTTCCCATGATGCTCATCAGCTTCGCAGCTTCGTTGTCAACGATAACCGTTCCATTGAAACCAGCGTCGTTGAGCCAGTCGGAAGGTGGGTAGTTCGCTTCGGTTGATCTGACTGCAACTGCACCGGCAACGAATTCGACATCTCCCAGATCAGTTTCGGCCATCCAGCTAACGATCTCAGGCAACTCTGCGTTACAGAAAGAGCACCAGTGAGCAAGCATCGAATAGATGCGAGGCGTCCCCTGCTCGAAACTGTTAAACGTTCCACCGTCGATGGTCTGAGCTTCGAAATTTGCAATCGTCTGGCCAATCGCCGGATCAACCAACGCGGTCGAGTCAAAGGCAGGCAAATCCGTTCCTGAATTGACAAGGATCGTGCCCGTGTCGAGCGTAACGCTTTCGCCGGTCACGCTCACCTCAAACGTTTGTTCGTCAAACAAGCCGCCCGAGTCAGTCGCCCGAACTGTCAGCACAGCATCACCGGCTCGTGCCGGAGTCCATGAAACGTTTCCGTCGTCGTCAACTGTCGGCTGAGCATCGGTCGAAAGAATTGCGTCTCCAGTGGCGGTGACTGTCCATGTCAGGCCATCGTCTTCAGGATCTGTGGCTGTCGCCAGGACGGAAAATTCTTCCTCAACCAAGGCCGTTGAATCAGCAATCCCTGCGACCACCGGAGCATCATTCACAGGAGTCACATTGACGGTCAGCGTCGAAGAGGACGAACTGGAGTCGCCGGCGTTGACTTGAATCGTGATTGCACGCGAACCAGATGTTGGATTGTCGGAAGTATTTTCGTACTGCAACGTTTGCAAAATATTGAGATACTCTTGAGTCGTACGACTTCCTGTAATCGAAAGCGTGCCGTTTTCAGATCGTTCGGTCGCTGTTATTCCATTCGTCGTCACGACGGCTGTTACGGATTCATTTGCCACTGCGTTTGGCAACGAGATCGTAACGCCAGTGATCGCATCATCAACCGTCGAAGTAATCGCTTCGACCCGGTCACCCAAATCAACGGCCGAACCGTTTTCAGTAAATTCGAATGTAGCCGTATCGTTAAGTGACAAGCCAATCGAAGGGACAACTTTGGTGATGCGAACGTTGTCCAACAGCGGACCATCGCCATCACCCGTGAACGTATCGCCCGGCTCCCGAAAAACCAATCGCGTCGAATCAGAATCGGCTCGAACCGTAAACCCAAAGCTCTGCCAATCCGCGTTGCCTCGGTAGGTGCCCACCCATTCATCGTTCCAGCGAATTCGCATTTCTTCGTCTTCACCGACGACGCCACTTTCGGATCGCAAATCAAAGGAGACAAAATAAACTCCGCCGCTTTCCGTATCGATGTTCGTGAAAATAATATCAGAGCTACCGGCTTGGCGATCGAGATTCAAAAAGCGAGTACCGTTTCCGCTGTCTCCGGTCTGCACATCGAGAAATCGTTCATTATCTTCACCGATACTGCTCCAGCCGGGAACGTCATCCTCTCCGATTGTCCCGGACTCATTGTTTTCAAAGCTTCCGTTTTCAACTGTTTGACTGGAAACGGGAACCAACCGCATGTTGTCGAGCAGCGCTCCAATTCCGTCGTTGCCAGCCCCATCAACTTCCTGAATTTCAAGTCGCGTCAGATCCGCTGCGCCACCGATAACATCAACGGTAAACGTTTGCCAGAAATCAGAAATGCCACGAAACGTTCCGACTTCGGCGTTGTCCCAAAGCACTCTGACATCGTTGGAGGCTGCGTCTGCGGTATCAGCGACTGAACGGCCCATCAAGTCAAACGCAAGCGTATACTGCTGTCCGATTTCAGTATTCACTTCCTGGAAAATTGACTCAAGCACATCGGCTTGATCATCCAAGTGAAATCCTGTCCCGCGCGGCGAATCGTCGAACCCAACCAAGCTGATCACGTCGCTTGCTCCACTGGTTTGACTCCAGCCGGCGACATCGTCAATGTCAACTCGCTGAGACGTCGCGTCAGCAATTTCGTTTTGGTCGAAGTTTCCATTAACGATCAAGCCCGTATCGATGGACGAATCGCCATCGAATTGAGCCAAGCCGGTCGTAGCCAACAGTTGTCTAGGCTCAAGGACTCCGTAACTGGCTCCAGTTTTTGTGCGGCGACGTCGCTTCATCGTAACAACCATTTTTCTACTTGGGACTTAGCAAGGCATTTCCCAATTTTATGTTAGATCGCAGTAAATACCAGCGAAATTGATGCTGACCGCAAGGTCGTGTAAAAAGCAGAACAGTTCGCGGCCCCAAGACGGATGATCGACACAATCGACACTTGGTCATTGAATACACATTGCAAACTAGCGACACTGCTGGGAACTCGTGAGCCGGTTTGGCGTTATCCCAATGGGACTGACTTAAGGTCGGAGGCCGACACAAGACCGCTAATCGCGCTGCGGTACAGCTATACAAACAGCGTATTCTGTGTCGCCCGCTGGGCTGAGATGCGCGTCAAATCGGCTCCGATGGCTTACGCCACCGGCAATGCCTGTGTCGGCCTCCAGCCTTGAAATTTAGTTGAACTGTCGAAGTTAAATACCATTCGGGTAGGGCTCACAAGGCTCATCATGATTTCGTGTGCCCTACCGACCTAGCAAACACGGCACTGCTATTTTGCCCGAATCGAGAAGTCCATAATCACGGGTCGATGATCGCTGCCACCAGCTTCGCCAAGAAATCGGTCGTGCACATGAATTGACTCAGAAACCAGTACATGGTCAATCGGCGTCGACATCGGCCAGGCGAAAGTTGGCCACGAAGAATGCAAACCGAATCCTTTTCGACTGTCACGCAAATTTGTATCGTGAATCAGCTTTACCAGATAATGAGATGCAGGCGTGCAGTTCATGTCGCCAAGAAGAATCGTTTCGATCGAATCCTGATTGACATGATCAGCAATTTCTTCGAACTGACGGTTCCGCAATGCAAGTCGAAATGGATTCGTCGGCGACATCACATGACAGGCCATCAATCGGATTGGCTGACCATCGACACGAATCGTCACCGAAGCCGCCGGATTGTCAATCGCGTCTTCGGTCAGAGGAATTGACTCTGCTTTCTCAAATGGAACTTTGCTGAAGATAGCAATACCGTAGCCATGCCAACGAGGTTCTCGGTGCTGATGAGGATAGTTTTCATTCAACGCATCAAAGACGCTATGCCACATGCCGGCATACTCGATGATCGCAACAACATCCGGATTGTGTCTAAGCACTTCGTCAACGGTCGATTGGAATTGCTCATTTGTCGCCAACACATTGAACGACATGACTCGAATCCTAGTATCGCCGGCGGCAGGCTGTTGGGCAGGAAGATAGGTCTGGCCCGATTCCCATCCTGACCAAGCGACGGCAATGGCAAGACAAACAGCCAACAATTTGCTGACTTTCGCGGGTCGAGCAAGCAGAATCAGCACGACGAACAAAACCAAAAACTGGATGCGAAAATTCGTCAGCAACTCGGCCCAATAGAATCGTTGGCCGAAAAAAGAAAACAGGTATGCGAATAACGAAAGCCACATTCCCATCCGCAGACACCAGCGGACTCGAGTCCCAAAGCGGTTGGCTTTTATCGGCGTCGTATCTAACGGCACATCGTGCATTGCTTTGTCGTAGAGAAAAACTCGAACACGATTGTGGGGCAGGTTTCAATCTGCCAAGTAGAGAAAGCAGGTTAGAAACCTGCTCCACGTTTGACGACTTCTGCTAGATCAAGACTAGGCTTTCCAGCAGCAGTCGCAGCTTTCTAAGTTCGCCATCGTGATCGACATCCGCTTGTGGTTGAATGTCCACACAAAGCGTGCGACGAAAACTTTCCTTCCGGAGCAAGTTAATCAACCGGCCATAGTCGATGATTCCCTGACCAACGCGAACCTGCAAATTCTCCGGAGTCGAATCTCGCAAGTAGACGTTGTGAACGTACCCTAACAGCTTCTCGTAATTTGGCGGTTCAGGATTGCCAAAATGATAGTGACTTGGATCCATCGCCAAGCCAACCCCTTTGACATGGCCACAAATTACAGAAACCGTATCGACATCCGCCGACAATCGTCCGACTTCGGTCCTCATTCCGACGCGGACGCCATGCACGTCGGCGATTTTCACCAACCGTTTGTAACGCTCAACTTCCTCATTGAACGGCGTACCATGCTCGCTGGCTCGAACAGTCAGCGAAACGATTTTCGCGAGCTTCGCCAACTCGCAGCACTTGGTGAAAGTCTCGAAATACTCCTCGCCCGAATCTTCAATGCGCAAATCCAAGCCGGTAACCACAAGGCGACAGGTATTGGTGCAAGTATCCAGAGCGGCTTCAAAGTTATTCTTGATATCCGACGGCTTTAGATGATTACCGCTCTCGTAAACTCCCAGCTCAATGTGAGAGAATTCAAGATGGGCCAACTTTTCGATCGTCTCGGAAAGCGGCAGGTCGGGATAGCATTGCGTAGTTGCGGCAACAAACACACGCAGACTCCTTTTGCGCAAATCAATTTGGGCGTAAAAAATACGTAACGATAGCCGGGGCGGGCTAACGCCAGACTGAGAAGATAGAGAACATGCCAAATTATTACAACACCAGCCGGAGCCAGCCGACTTGCTTGTCACTACCAATTCACTGAGCAAGCGGTATCGCAACTTTCTGGCACTGGACAGCGTGAGCTTACAGATCGATCAGGGAGAAGTTTTCGGGCTGCTAGGACCTAACGGCGCCGGTAAGTCCACGCTGATTCGGTGCCTGCTTGGCTTCCTGAAACCATCATCAGGAACTGCGACCGTCGACGGTTTAGATTGCTATCGCGAACGAGTCTCCGTGCACGCGAAACTGTCCTACTTGCCCGGTGACGCCAGAATGTATCGCACGATGCGAGCCAAAGGGCTGCTCAAGATGTTCGCCGGTTTGCGAGACGGAGCATCTTTTGAGGACGCCCTAAAAATCGCGGATCGACTCGAACTGGATGTGTCCCGTTGGGTTGGGCTGATGTCGACGGGCATGCGTCAGAAGTTGGCCTTGGCGATCTGCCTGTCGGTCGAAGCTCCGCTTCTAATTCTTGATGAACCAACCGCAAACCTTGATCCAACCGTTCGAGGACAAGTTTTAGAATTGATCAAGGAAGCTAAGAAACGCGGCCAAACGGTGATCTTTTCATCGCACGTTTTGTCCGAAATCGAAGACGTCTGCGATCGCGTCGCCATTTTGAAAACCGGCAAACTTGCCTTTCAACAGTCGCTTGAAGATTTGTCTTGGCAGCATCGAATCCGCGCAACGACGGATATCACCGTAACAGATCACGCTGACAAACTTGCCGCACAGGAACACCCCACCATCATTCAAAAAGACGATCGCGTGATGATTGAAACACAGGGAGACCTTTCACCAGTGTTGAAATGGCTTGCCGATATGCCGCTGCGAAACGTGACGATCGAGCCAGTCGGTTTGCGTTCGGTGTACGACAAAATTCACCACGTTGCTGTTGCCGCCATTGAACCTCCTTCGGAATCGGAGGTTGCATAATGAGTCTCCGAAAAGCACTTCGTCGAAAATACTTCAGCGAGTCTTGGTTACTCTGGTCGGCGATCGCTGTGGGTATTTCTATTTTCTGCTGGGTAAGAGTTCGCGTTGTCGGCGAATTTGATACTTCTCAGTTCCGACAAATCGTAGACTTGCTGCCGAAAGATTGGCGGAAGTTTTCGTCCGTCGATTTCGATTGGCTTGTTTCTTACCTCGGCCGAACAGCGCTGACACTCGACGAGCCAATGTTGCTGATGCTGATCTCCAGTTGGGTTATCGTTCGTGGCTCCGACGTCGTAAGCGGTGAACTTGGTCGCGGCACGATGGAAATGCTGTTGGCTCAACCCGTGAGCCGAATGAAAGTTTGGTGGACGCACGCGTGGTGGACTTTCGTTGGAATGATTGGCTTGGTCTTCATTACATGGCTCTTCATGGCGGTTGGCATTTGGACAACCAGCGTCGAAGAAACTTCTTACATGGAACTCAACCTTGGGATCACACAAGTTCCTCTCACTTTCGCCGAACCAGTCACCGAAACAATTGCGATGTCCAGCAAGGTTAATCCGTTGTTGTTTTTGCCCGGCGTTGTGAATCTGTTTTCACTCTGTTTTTTCCTTGGCGGATTTTCCGCGTGGTGCTCCTCGATGGATCGATTTCGCTGGCGAACGCTGGGCATCGTCGCCGCTTTCTACTTTTTGCAAGGCGGCATGAAAGTACTGGCGATGGCATCGGAATCACTCAGTTGGATTCGATTCGTCACCGTGTTCGGCTACTACGGACCAGCCAACTCCATCGAAGCCGCTCAGAGGAGCTTCCTAAACTGCTTCGCTTTGTTCAAAGTCGGAACTCAAGGTCAGCTAATGCCAGCGCCGCTGTTGAACAATCTACTTTTACTTTCCCTCGGAGCATTACTTTACGTTTGGGGCAGTCGCATTTTCAAAAGTCGCGATCTGCCTGCGCCGATCTGAATGTCAGCCAATTGGCATATTCGTTGCACTCTTGTTGAATTGCTGAAGTCAGACGCCCGAAATTGGGCGAAAACGCTTCGTTTCCCGCATTCCACGAGACCAACTGAGAATTAGCCATGATCAAACTGACGACTATGTGTCCCAATATCGCGACAGTTTTGACAATTACTGTTTTGCTCACCGGCTCAGTTTTTGCACAAGAACAAGTGAGCATTCTTCAGGACTTGTCCTTCCCGGAACTGCAGCAAACGGCTCCGGAAGTTCCCGAAGATTTGAACATCCTGACTCGCGGGCCATTGCATGAAGCGTTCGCGTCGGCCCACCAAGCTGATCCGCAGTCCTCGACGCTGATCCTCAATGCACCGCCAGAATTGATCGATGAAGTTCCTCCTGAATACAAGCCAGAAGGAAACAACGTTCAATGGATTTCGGGTTATTGGGCTTGGGATGACGCTCAATCCGATTTCATCTGGATCAGCGGGATCTGGCGCGACGTTCCACCACACCGACGCTGGATGCCCGGCTACTGGGACGCAGAAGGCGACGGTTATCGCTGGGTGTCGGGTTTCTGGACAGAGGAAACTCAGCATGACGAACTCAGCTACCTACCTGAGCCACCAGCTTCGATCGATCAAGGACCCTCAACCGTTGCTCCGAGCGAACAACATTTCTACGTACCTGGAAATTGGCAGTACCAAGACGACCGATATCGATGGCTCACAGGACATTGGCAGCCAGTCGTAGAGAACTGGATTTGGATTCCTTCACGATACGTTTGGACCCCCAACGGCTGCGTTTTTCAATCCGGCTATTGGGACTACGAATTTGATAGCCGCGGAACTTGCTTCGCGCCCGTTCAGTTCACTCAACCAATTTACCAAGCCAGAAACTACCGGTACCGACCGTCTTTCGCGATCAATCTAAACATTGATTTCATGACGCATCTGTTCGTCCGTCCACGTTGTGGTCACTACTTCTACGGTGACTGGTACGCATCGAACTTCAACAATGTTCGATACCAACCATGGGTATCCTACAACAGTCACTTTCGTAGCTACGATCCGTTGCTGACCTATTACCGCAGTCGTCGATCGTCTTTCAATAGTCGGTACAACGTCGTTCAGTACTTGGCTCGACAACACAACTTCTACAACGTCAACCGCGACTATCGTCCCCGCCCAACGTACAAGGCGCAGCACAAGCACGCCAAGAACATTCAGCATCGCCCTGGTAGCCGCGGCAGCCAAGGCAAGGACTATCTTCGTAAGGCCAGCTACGTTCGGACTTACAAAGACCTGCGAAATCGGGGCGACCAACGTCGCAAACAGACGGCCGACGTTCGTCGTCAGCACGACCAGAATAAAAACCGCACCAAGAAACACCAAAAAGTCGCGAGTGAGGAACTTCGCAGAAACCGAAGTTCAATGGAGCGGTACGCCGAGTTGAAGCGTGAGCGACAGCGTCGCGAGCATGCTGCTAGGAACAAAGCTACCGGGAACAAGGTTGCCAGAAATTCAAGTGGCAAGAAGCGAACGCAGAACATTCCTTCGACTCGGGAACGTGATCAGGAACGTTCAAGAAAGGCAAAAGACGCAGCACGTCGGTCGCAAGCCAATCAAGTGGCTCAACGTGAAAAATCACGTCGAAACCAACAAGAACAGGCGAAACGTTCTCAGCAAGATCGAGCCCGACGAACGCAGCAAGAAAACGCTCGCCGGTCTCAGCAACAGATTGCACGCAACAATGCGTCAAGAAACGATTCAGCTGCTCGGCAACGTGAGCAAAACGCTCGCAAAAAACAGCAGGATTCTGCTCGCAGAGCACAGCAGGATCGAGTGAGAGTCGCCAAGCAGCAGCAGGAGCAATCACGAAAAGCTCAACAGGAAAACGCTCGTCGGACTCAACAGCAGAATGCAAGAAACAACGCGTCACGTAATCGCAGCGGCAAGTCGAGGATGCAAAACATTCCGTCCACCCAGCAACGCGAACAAGCTGCTCGAAAAGCCCAACAAGATGCTGCCCGTAGATCGCAACAGCAGCAGGCAATCCGTGCTCAACAGGAACGATCTCACAAAGCTCAGCAAGCCAACGCTCGCAAAGCTCAGCAGGACAAAGCGCGAAAGGCTCAGCAAGATCAAGCCAGACGAGCACAGCAAGATCGTGCTCGCCAACAAGCTAGTCAGCGTGCTCGACAGCAACAGGCTCAACGCGACGCTTCTCGAAAAGCCCAACAAAATGCCGCCCGCAAATCGCAGCAAGATCAAGCCAGACGCGCTCAACAACGGGCTCAGCAAGATCGGTCGCGTCAACAGGCCGCTCAACGTGCTCGACAACAGCAATCCCAACGGGACGCTGCCAAAAGAGCTCAGCAAAAATCGAGGCAGGATGCGGCTCGACGCTCCCAAGCGAGCAAGCAAAAGTCGTCCCAGAGCCGATCGAGCCGGCTT
>CAZORS010000112.1:0-9326 GCA_964582025.1 uncultured Pirellulaceae bacterium
AAGCTGGCTGGGAGGACTTTGATCATATGAGAGCTGACACTGATCTGACGATTCTTCGCGACCATCCTGACTTCAAGGCCTTTGGGAAAAAAGTAACTAGCGAGCTGAAAGATGACTAACAACAATCCCAATTCCAATTCTGACGATTCACTTCCAGACTTGTCGTTAGACAATGTCGAATCGACTTTGAATTCACATCCTGAAGTTTCTGAAAATGATCGCAAGCAGATCGGACCCTACAGGATCCTGCAGAAGATCGCTGAAGGCGGGATGGGCGCGGTCTACATGGCTCAGCAATCGGAGCCGATCAAACGCCGGGTGGCTCTCAAGCTGATCAAGGCCGGTCGCGACACCGAACAGATCATCGCGCGATTCGAAGCCGAACGTCAGGCATTGGCGATGATGGATCACGCCAACATCGCAAGAATCTTTGATGCAGGAACGACAGATGACGGTTCGCCCTACTTCGTCATGGAACTGGTCAATGGTATCCCGCTAACGGAATACTGCGACAACAACAAGCTTTCGATTCAGCAGCGCCTCGAACTGTTTGTCCCTGTTTGCAAAGCCGTCCAGCATGCTCACACCAAAGGCATCATCCACCGCGACTTGAAACCTTCGAATGTTTTGGTTGGGCTTTATGACGGCGTTCCAGTTCCCAAAGTAATTGACTTCGGTTTGGCTAAGGCAACCGAACACCAGTTAGTGCTAACCGACAAAACGATGTTTACGGAATTTGGCCAGATTGTCGGAACGCTTCAATACATGTCTCCCGAGCAAGCGGAGATGAATCAACTGGACATCGATACACGAACGGATGTTTATTCGCTTGGTGTGATGCTGTATGAGCTGCTTACCGGTTCAACGCCGTTAGACAACCAAACGATGAAGGACCAAGCTTTACTAAAGGTGTTGGAATTCATTCGTGAAAGTGAACCACCGCGACCAAGCACACGATTGAGCGATTCTGGCGACGCGATCAGCGGCGTATCTAAACAGCGTCGAATTGAGCCTTCGCGACTTCAAAAGATCCTGAAGGGCGAATTGGACTGGATCGTCATGAAGTCCCTCGAGAAGGATCGCCGGCGACGTTATGAAACGGCCAACGACTTTGCGCAGGACATTTCTCGTTTCCTCACTGGCGAGGTCGTCGTTGCACGCCCTGCATCTAAGTCGTATCAGATTCAGAAATTCCTTAGGAAGAACAAAGGAACGGTCACATCACTTGCAACCATTATGGCACTACTAATTTTTGGAATTGCAGGTACCACTTGGTATGCGGTAAAAGCCGAAGCCGCCAGAAAAAATACTGAAAAAGCACTCAAACGATCCACGGAAACGCTCAACATCGTCCGAAATTCGTTTCGCATTACTGATCCAGACTCAGGATTTGATGCCGGACTTCTTGCCACCGATGTTCTCAAAACAGCTCACCAAAGCCTCGAAACATCGGAGCTTGATGATGAAGGGAAATCAGAGTTCCTAAACACCTTGACCGGATGTTTCAGTGGAATTGGGGATTATCGTTCTGGCGTTGAAACAGCAATTGAAGAAGTCGATCTCAAATCAAACATTCTGGGCGCGACGCATGAAGATACGCTCAATGCAATGAACAGTCTTAGCTTTGCCTATAAGAAACTTGACGAAATAAACAAGGCTGTCTCTTGGGATGAAAAGACTTATGAAAGCTACGTCGCGACCAAAGGCCAAGAACATCCAGACACTTTGAATTCGCTCAACAGCTTGGCTGGGTCTTACCGAATTCTTGGACAACACGAGAAGGCCATCGAACTATTGGAAGTCGCAACTCACGGGCTAAAGGGGGCCTCTGGCGAAGAAGATGAATTTTCGTTGACCGCTTCAATAAATCTTGGGGCGGCGTATGTTGCAACTGGACAGGAAGAGAAGGGCGTTAAACTATTGGAGTCATGCAACCGAAAGTGCACCGAAGTGCTAGGCGAATTGGCTCCACCGACGTTGACGGCCGCAAACAATCTCGCGATTGGTTACTCAAAAACTGGCAAGATGAAATTGGCGATTGAAACTTGGGAGCGGATTCTGCCGGCCATGGAGCAAAAGCTGGGGGTTGATCATCCTGAGACAGTCGTGTCGAAATCCAATCTTGCTGCGGCCTACAAAGATATGGGGCGGGCCTTTGAATCAATTGAAATGTTGGAGAATGCCTATCGCCGATCCAAAGAAGCGCTTGGAGAAAAGCACTCATCAAGCCTTTCAATCGCGAATTCACTCGCGGTTGCCTACCAGGAGGGAAATCGTCTCGATGACGCACTACCACTTCTGAAACTCACACGCCTTGACTTGCAGGAACGCTACGGGGCCTCGAATCGAAGGACTTTGATCACGACAGGCAATCTCGCCAATCTTTACGGAAAATTGGGGCGTTACGATGAAGCGATTCCTATGCTTGAGAAAACCCTACAGTCTCTCAAGAAAGAATCAGGAGATTCCAAACCCGCGACTTTGGCGATGGCAAACATGCTTGCCTCAACCTGCCGGGCTGCGAAAAAATATGATCGGGCAATTGAACTTGGTGAAGAGTCCGTTGCAAAAATGAAAACTAAATGGGGCGAGAAGAATTCATTCACACTTACGGGAATGAACAACTTGGCTCTGATTTATCGTGAAGCAGGAAACCTTGAAAATGCCCACAAACTGTTTGCTGAAACATTAACTGGGCTACAGGAGAACCTTGGGCCAACGCACCCCAATACACTGACAACGATGTACAACCTCGCAGACGTCTATCTCGACAAGAAAGAATTTTCCAAGGCGGAAGCAATGTTTCGCGAAACGATGGCCCTGCGAAAAACAGAGCTCGGAGAAACGCACTTCAACACGATCGACTCAATTTGCTCGGTCGCAGAAGCCCTCGACAATCAGGGAGAGTTAGAGAAAGCTATTGAACTCCTTCAGGGTGAATTGGAAAGTCTCAAAGGCAATGCGGAGTTGGACTACCGCGATCGAGCGATGATGCTGGACGCGCTTGGCAAACTTTTCATGGAATCAGAAAACCATTCTGACGCGATTGCGTCTTGCCGAGAGTCCTTGCAACTACGCAAGGACAACGCCCCTGAAAAATGGAGTACTTTTGCTGCTCAGTCAACATTGGGCGAGGCTTTGATGCGAAATGGTGACCTTGACGAAGCCGAAATGACCCTGAAAGATGCGTGGGCTCAACTGAAAAACATTGAGACTATTGATCGCAAGATTTTGACAGGCACCTTGGAAAGGCTGGTCGACTGTTCAAACCTGCAGGAAGACGAAGATGCGGCCAAAAAATGGCAGCGAGAGCTGGATGAGTCAAATGACAGTTCTGCCAGCTCGGAAGCTCAGTTAAAATAGTCGCATCGGCAAATTTATAATCGACCTTTTTGATTCTCACATCGCATCCATGACCGAACCCAGCCTACATGAACAGGTGCTCAAAACATCTCAACAGGCCGAAGCAATCGCCAGTCGTCTGAAGGCTGATGATCCGGTTCGCGACTGGTACCGACTGGAACTTCGGAAACTGGTCGTCACCAAAGATCACCCGGAGCTGCCACTGGAAGAAGCCAATGCTCGACTCGGTGCATTGAGACAGCTGCTATATCTGATTCGCGATCATTCTGTAAAACTGCAAAATCCAGAATACGAGGCGCCGGTCAAGCACTTTCCAGACTCGTTTCTTACCGTTCAGGCTCGCGCGCCTTCAAACGTGTTGAACTCAGCTCGCGAACTCGGATTCACGATCGAGCCGACTTTGCTGCACGATCCGGCCATGGAGAATCCTGACTTTGATCCGGTCAGTCCTACGGCGAAGGTCGTCGCATGGCTCAGAGGCTTGGACAGATCACTTCAAATCACGTCCGGGTTTTCGCCCGCGACCGATGGAGCAATACTCCTCAAAGAATTGGGCATCACCGACGCGGAAACTCAAACGCTGATGTCGGTACTTTTCCAAAGTCGATACCATGCAATGAACGCGGCGATCAGTGGTCACGAACACGACGCAAAACAGATCATTGAATTCGCATCCGGCATTTCGCCACGGGGCTACCAGTGGGCCCGCATGAGTCCTGGCACGATCTACGTCGAATCGGATCTGCCGCAGTTGATGATTCACAAAGCAAAACTTGTTCGCAACGCTTATCTTGCTGACGGCACAAGAGCCAGAGGCGTTCATCATTGCTGCGCCGCTGACGTGCTAGATAAAGAAAGCATGTTCGCGGCGATTGAAAATCTGGACACGGGTAGTCCATTTACGCTGGCGACCGAAGGACTGCTATTGTATTTCAGCGAGCCTGAAATGGAGCAGTTTTTTAAAAACATTCAGTCGGTGCTTCGCAAGTATCCCAATGCCGTTTGGGTGACAGACTTTGTCAGCAAATCAAATCTGAAGGACCTCTTCGGTAGCCACCCCGGAGTTGCCGCCAGCGTGAAAGCTGTTTTCTCTCAGGTCCGTCGAGAGGTGGTGCCGTCAAATCCGTTCGAATCTGACGATTGTATTGGCAAGTGGCTGGATCGTTTTGGGTTGGTTGCCCAAGCTACTGTTGATCTTGAAGAAGCAACGAGTATTCTCGAATTGGAGTACGATGTACCTACCGAGCAACGTCATCGAGTTGTCGGAAATCGAAAAATTTGGAGGGTTGTTTCTGGCTCCGACCAGTAGCCCTATTGCAAAGAGAATACAATTTCCATGGCTGAGTTTCCGGCGACAAGACTATCGATCATCGAGCGTATTCGCGAAGGTGATGAAGATGCCAGCCGCGAGGCACTGGGCGTCTTCGTTGAAGACTACCGTCCGGCTCTAGTCGATTTTCTTGTGCGAGCAAAACGCGTTGATCCTGTCGATGCAGACGATCTTGTAAACGACTTTATTCTCAACAAGGTTATGAATGGCAAGGTGTTGGAACTTGCGAATGGCAAAGGACGCTTTCGCAGTGCCTTAAGGACATGCATCCAACGGCACCTGATTGATTCGATTAGAAAAAAAAGTCGCGATCCAGTTTCTTCGGAAACGGCTCCCGAAACTGCCGTTGCGGCTGATCAAACTGAGGAGTCCGATATTGATCCACTGGACCGTGTCTGGGCCATCGCGATCTTTACCAGTGCGCTCGCACAGATGAGACAAGAAAGTCCACACTGGCCTCTTTTTCTTGATCGGGTTTTGACACAGCCTCCGATCGGATACGAACAGATCATTAAACGCCATGGATATACGAATCCGCAAAAGGCATCCAACTCACTGATGACGGCAAAGCGAACTTTCAATCGAATTCTTTCTGCCAGTGTTGAAGCCCAGACTTCGCTCGTTCCGAATTCCGCGGAGACAGACGTTGCCGATGAAGCTCGACTGTTGCGAATTTTGTTCGAAGACCCAGACATGGTTGGCACTGCGGTGGAGTCAATCAAAGACCGTCCGGCCCCAAACTATTCACTGACAAATCTCAGTACCATCGGGAGTTCGATGGTTTTCCTCGACACCTCTGCGGACGCTGCTTGGGACAAGGAAGATATTGCCAAGGTTTTCGAACACTTGCTGGATCAGTCGTTGTCAGAAATTGGGCTGACCAGTCCCATCAATGGAGATCTCAGCGTTGGCGAAGCATTGGAACTTGGTTTGGGCTCTGACAAACTGCAACGCGCGGATCTCGTTTCCATGAAAGAACACTTCAATCAAAGAGGGAAATCTGGCAACAGTGACCTTCCGCGAAGGATTGACGTGGCAATGACCTTTGCACTCATTTGTCGATTTGCACTTGGGTTCGGAGCAGTTGCGGACATCACCACGATGACGGAAGAACAACTGCTCGAACGTGTACAGCAAATATCGGGCAAAGCGTGGTTGCCGGACCGAGTCGACATGCTCTTTACTTCGTTCGTTCGTCGTACAAAAAATTGATTGGAAGTCGCGCGACCGATGCTGGAAATTCAGGTCAAAATTTACGAAAACGGACAGCAGCAACCTCTGCTTGAGGAGTCTGTCAAAGAGTCTTTTCGAATTGGTCGGCAGGCAGAGGGAGAACCTGAGACTATCGCATTCGCCCCATCACCTTCAGCAAGCTCGACTTTGAAACAAAAACTGATCGTAGCCACTGGAAATGAGCGCGAATATTCGAGGCAGCTTGCCGAAGTGCACGTTCTTTCAGATTCGGTGGAGATTCGCAACACCGGCCCTAAAGCGGTCAACACTTCGCACGAAACAATAGCAATTGGAGAATCAAAAACCATTCATTGGCGAAACTCTCCGACGAATCCAGCGGTCAAGCTGTTACTTTTCAATCGGACCGTCGAGCTGTCTTTGGTCGAATGCAGTGACCTAAAGGGATCCATTTTCAATCTCCCTGCGGCGACGAGGGCGCCGGGTCTGCAACAGCCTTTCGATGCGACCGTTGGCTCGGGAATGAGTCTCTTGGACACTGACGTGGCGGCAACGATAGAAAGTGGTCGCCTGCTGGAACTTCTGCAAACCATGTTGAGCATCTTTCAAGAATCTCCAAGTAAAAGTTCTTTTTTCGACAAAGCCGCAATGGCAATGTCTCAGTTCCTTCGGCTAGACCATGTCCTGATTGCATTCCACGAATCGGCGATCTCAGACTTTACTTTCAAAGTGGACCGCACAAGATCGGTTGGAGATTGGGTGTTCCATTGTTTCCACGAAAAAGCTGGTGCTAAATCAGATAACTGGAAGCCCAGCACGAAGATCCTCGAGATGATTCTCGCGGATAAGAGAACGGTCTATGAATTGCCTGACGCGCTGACGCAAAGTCTATTGGACGTCCAGTGTTTGGTAGCATCGCCGCTGCTCAACGCGCAAAATGACGTGATCGGTGTTGTCTACGGCGACCGCTCAGTGAACCAGATGCAGTTGATGTTGACCGAGGCGGAGGCAACGTTTGTCGAATTGTTTGCCAATGGAATTTCACTTGGCTTAGAACGGCTTAATCGCGAACGACAGATCTCAGAAATGCGGTTGAAGTTTAACCAGTTCTTTACGCCGGAACTGGCCAATGAGCTGGAATCAAATCCGAATTTGTTGGCTCCTCGTTCCGCCGAGGTCAGCATCTTGTTTGCGGACATCAGAGGCTTTTCACGTATTTCGGAGCGGATCGGAGCGGGGCCGACGATCAGCTGGATCAACTCGGTCATGAACCAACTTTCGGACTGTGTGCTGAATCACGATGGTGTTGTTGTTGACTACGTTGGCGACGAAATCCTCGCAATGTGGGGCGCTCCCGTCGACCGGGAAAGGCATCAGGAGTTGGCGGTGAAAGCTGGTTTGGACATGTTGAATTGCCTTCCGGCGATCAATGCCCAATGGGAATCAGTCTTGGGCGAACCGGTATCGATTGGAATCGGCATCAACAGTGGAGAGGCTCAAGTTGGGAACATCGGTTCAGATCGAAAATTTAAGTACGGGCCCCTAGGCGATGTGGTCAACGTTGCCAGTCGTGTGCAGAGTTCGACGCGGCAGTTGGGGACAACGTTTTTAGTCACCGAGTCGACTGCAGGACGTCTTCCGGAGTCTATCAAAAATCGAAAAATTCGAACGGTTAAGTTTGTAAACGTGGAGCGTCCAATCGCGGTATTCGAAGTTCCAACGAATCCCGACGCTGGCTGGTCGGAGCTACAGCAAGGCTACGAAAAAGGCCTTGCGCTTTTTGAACAAGGGCTGCTTCGTGAAGCAAGTCAATCGCTCGCGCCGATAATCAATCAATTCCCCGAGGACACTCCCGCAATTCAGCTACTTTCGGACGCCGTGAGCAGTCTGTCGAAAACTGATTTTGATCCTGTCTGCCAACTTTCCAAAAAGTGAGCCGGACGATTGGAATTGCTATGTAAGTCGAGGCCGAAAGCGAGCTACTTCGATGCCAATTCGTTCCAAAGCCACGCACTCGAACGAATGCCTTTGAAGAAGTCGTCAAGAGAGAATTTCTCGTTGGGACTATGTGGATTGTCATCGTCCAATCCCCATCCAAGCAACATCGTGTCGATTCCTAGCAACTCGCGGAAGCTCAACACGACCGGGATGCTTCCGCCGCTACGCGTGAACACAGGACGCGTTCCGAATCCTTTTTCAACCGCGTTGGCAGCCAGCTTCATGAAAGGATTGTCCAGCGAAACAACGACTCCGTTGGCGCCGTGCATGTCGATCAATTCCATTTCGATTCCCGGCGGACAATTGTCAGCAAGAATCCTTTCAAGACCAGCTTTAATCGTTTTCAAATCTTGGCCAGGGACCAATCGGAAACTGAACTTCGCACCCGCTTCTGCCGGCAACACGGTTTTGGCACCTTCGCCCTGATAGCCGCTCCACAAGCCGTTGACGTCAAACGTAGGACGTGCCCATCGTCGTTCGAGCGTGGTGAACCCTTCTTCGCCGAAAATCTCTTTGACGCCAAGCTGTTCTTTGTAAGCTTGGTCGTCAAAGTTTAAATCAGCGAACTGTTGCTGTTCTTCCGCCGTCAGTTCCGCGATGCCGTCGTAGAAACCAGGAACCTGAATTCGACCTTGATCGTCGATCAACGCGGCCAACATTTTGGTGATCGCGTTGGCTGGATTACTGACCGAACCGCCGAACGAACCGGAGTGCAGATCAACGTTGGGTCCTTTGAGTCGAAGCTCAAAATAATAGATGCCTCGCAAGCCATAGGTGATCGCTGGCTTTCCGGGACCGTACTGCGACGTGTCACTGATGACGGCAATGTCTGCGGCGAGTTTTTCTTTGACCGGCATGCCAAGCTTTTCGTCGTAGACGCCGGCCAACAATTCCTTTAGACCGCTACTGCCAGATTCTTCTTCGCCTTCGATTAAGAATTTCACGTTCACCGGAAGCGAGCCGACTGTTTTCATCCAAGCTTCGCAACTGAATAGATGAGTCAACATTTGTCCCTTGTCGTCGGTTGCGCCGCGAGCGTAGACGTTGCCGTTGCGTTCAGTTGGCTCAAATGGAGGCGTGTCCCAAAGTTCCAACGGATCAGGCGGCTGAACGTCGTAGTGTCCGTAAACTAGAACCGTTGGAGCACCTTCGACGTGCGGCGATTGGGCAAGAATGATTGGATGCCCGCAAGTATCGATCCACTGGCTGGTAAAAGACAGCGATTGAAAAAACTCATGGATCCAAGTTGCCGTCTCCCGAACCTGCGGGTCATAAGCAGGGTCTGTTCCGATACTGGCCAATCGCAACAGAGCAAACAAGTCTTCCTGAAATCGGCTGCGGTTGGAGTCCAGCCATGTTTCGATCTGATCCATGAAAATTTTCCAGTTTCAAAGGGATTTTGCGAGCAAAGGGATTTTGCGAGCAAAGGGATTTTGTGAGCAAG
>CAZORS010000112.1:9426-17792 GCA_964582025.1 uncultured Pirellulaceae bacterium
CTGATGGTCAATTTGCCCCTACTTCGCCGCCTCCCGAAACTTTTCTAACTGTTCTCGATAGTAGTCACGCATCGGATTAATTTCGATCGCTCTTCGAATCGTCTCGATCGCCAATTCGTGGTCGCCGTTGACGTGATAAAGCGTGGCCAAGGTATCCAAGTATCCCGCAGTTCCGGGGCGAAGTTCGACCGCCCGTTTAGAAAATTCGATTCCGTTGACGACATTTCGTTTGGCACAGGCACAGGACCATCCGTAGTTGTTCAAATACATCGCACTGTCTGGAAACGCTTCGAGGATTTCATAAAAGTCTTTTGAGACGTTTTGGAAAATCTCGTCCATGAACTCGTCGTTTTCATTCTTCTCAAACGTTGGAAAGTTCTTTTCAACGAAGCCAGAATCTGCCGGCGAATAAGTTGATAGTTTTTTGAACCAACGTTTGGCGCCGTCGAGGTCACCAGCATTGAGACTTCCAGCGATAAACCTTGGATGATCTTCCTCGCTGCCGTCCAAATAAGGTGAGTCGATGTAGCGCAAGCGAAGGATTTGGGTTCGCACCATTTTTTGATGATGAGAAAGAACTCCTAGCGAATCATCTTTGGTTATTCGCCACATGTAGTAGCAGTTCTCAAAGATATCAGGATTCTCGAGGCAATCATGCAGTCGATAAGCATCGAGCGGCATCGACTGCCATTGAGTTCCGGCAAAGCCGCCGGTGTAATCGTAAGCGTCGTCGGGATCAAACTTCAACGCGAACAACAATCGCATTTGCTTTGCCTTGTCGGCGTTGCCGCCTTTTTGGTATGCGTGCCACGCTTGAGCGTAGTGAACCGGATAACCCTCGTTAAGCGCTGCAGCTTCAAATTTCTGAGCAGCCAATAAATAGTTGCCTTCTTTTAACAATCGTAGACCTGAGTCTGCGGCATCGGCGCTTTGGACATTCTGAAAAAATTGCTCATCTTCGAGACCCCAAATTGAAAACAAATACTTGATCGCTTTCGAGTTTTTCGAAAAATCAACGTCGGCAACTTCCTGCCAAAAATCAATCTGCTTTCCACTTAAGTCCATCGGCGATTTGATCAACATGGCGATCTTTCGATATCGCTCCATTGAATCTTCAATCTTCGTTTTGAGTCGCAAATCGAGGAAAACCGCAGCCTCGTGCGATCCTCGCTGTGGGTTAAAAAGAGAGCGTGTGAGGTTAAGTTTCGTGTCTCGCTGATACTCGATCTCCGCGACGTCCCAAGCCGACTGAAACGCACCGATTTGTTGTAGATTCAAAACCGTTCTGGCACCAAGATTTGCAATTTCATCCGAAAACTCGAAGAATAGTTTCCGCAAATACAGCTCTGCTTCGACGTCCATTCCGAGTGTTGCTAACAGGTTCACGACCGATCGATAGAACTCAATCTCGCTGTCCCGTTTTTCGATGTAGTTTTCTTTTTGGTCTTCAAATTCCGGATTGCCATTTTTCGTAAAGTGTTCGACCCTTCTCTGCAGAGAGCGAATATGGCGGATGCGTCCTTTGAAGTACCTCTCGCGTTTCTCGTAGGTTTGAAGATTGAAAACGTCAAACAACTTCTTGTAACGTCGACTGCCACTCAACATCCGAAACGTTGCAGAGTTTTTCTTAAGTGCGGTGTACTTTAAGGCGCTGTCGAAATCCAGCGTGTACCGAAGGAATTGGGCGTGAGATGAATTGCCCTCCGTTTCTGTTGCACCGCGTCGTTTTTTCTTACGGTTCTCTTCTTCAATTTTTGCTTCGATTTCATCGACGGTAGCGCTGAAGTCTTTTTCGTTGCCAGCGTAGAACTCAATCAATGCTTTATCGTAGCTTTCAGCGGGATACCCCAAGCCATCATGCGGGTCATCCTCTGGATCGGAATCGTCGCCGTCGGGTTCCACGATCAACGAAGCCAGACGCTTCCAGTTTCCACTCTCCATTAAGATCGAATGCATCAAGGTTTTGCGCTTTTTCCGATCGTATACTTTGTCAGCGTATTCGGTTGCTTCCTCCCAGCGCTCGAGGAACCGAAGTAGTCCGATCAGGGTTTGAAGCCTTGGTTGTGGAGGAGCTGATTCCTTTTCAGCTTCTTTTTTTTTCTTCGCTAACTCCGAGGCTGATTTCTTTTTTGCTTTCTTCTGTTTGGCTTCCTTCGCTTTTTTATCCGCGTCGTACTTTTTTAGCTTCGCTATCTCAAGATCTGCCTTCCCGCGAAGCCAATCAATCTCCGCTTCCAGTTTTCCTTCAACCCACAAGTTGTAATGATAGAGTAGCTGGTTTGATTCGCGCGTTGCAGGATCATTGATCCATTCGCGAAACTTGTCCCAGTCGCCCAGTCGCAAGGCAACTTCGGCGTCACTGGCGGCGACGGAGCAGTGCGTCAGAAGTGTTTCCCGCTCTGATTCTGACGGCACCATCGCGATCAATTTTCGAGCCACTCGACGCTGGTCGAGAAAGCACAGCTTTTGAATCGCTCTGCCTTGGACAAGAATCTCACGATCGAGAAACCCAACAACGCAGCGAACGATTTCTGCATCGGAGTCGTGAGTTACGCCCGCTTTAATTAGCGTCACTAAATCCTTGGCTCGCATGCGCGATTCGCTGCTTACGCCACCGTCAATGACTCGCTGTAACATTTCCACGACTGGCGGACCGATCTTCCACAGCTTCCGGGACGCCTCCTGTCGGAGGTTAAAATCAGGATCCGCGAGTTGGCGAATGAGTCCAACGGCTTCTTCGCGCGCATCGCCTTCGAGCGGCTGGACCTTTACTTCTTCAGGAACTTCCTCAGTCCGTTCGTCTCGCGAGCTGTCTTCGATTGGCTTCACCACCGCTTCACCAAGATTTTGCTCGCTCCCAGTTTCCTTTTGCATCGCTGGACTGATGGCTTGGCACGTCAAAACAAACGCGATCGCCAAGCACCATTGATAGTTTTTTCTCAGTCGATTCAAAGCTCTATCCAATCCCTTTGCTAATTCGGCTGGAGTCAATTTGATTCCTGCAGGCTTTCGACAGCACCGCCGCAATGCCAGCCCGTGATCGCAGCGTACAGCAGCGTTGCGAAAGCGATAATAATGGCTCCCGCGATCGAAGTGAAAACGGAAACGATTTGCAATTGTACTTCCATCAATCCTCCGCCAACGATGCCTCCCAAGGAGGCAATGCCGGCACCCATAAGCCAGTTCTTCCAGCTCGCAGAATTCTGCGAAATGGAATTCGGCAGACTTCCTGAGACAATTGAAAACGCTCCCTGATTTTTCCAAGCCGCAAACAATAGCACTCCACCAAAGAAAAACTGAAATGGGATCGAAATGAACATGCGTCCGAAAAACATGCACGGAAGTGCCGCGATGAACATCGAAAATCCAAACAGTAGCATCGTGCTGGTGAAGTCAGCAGAGTCGCTTACTGAAACCGATTCGATTTTCGTTTTTCCTTGTGCCGTTTCGCGAAAGATCACTCCGCCGACGAACAGTAAAACGATGTAGCCAACGAAAAATACGGCCTGGCCACAAAGCAATCCTGCTCCCCAGCCTAACAGATTTTGTGCGAAGGTAATTGTTTCTGGTTCGGCGAGATCCGTTCGAACCCATTGCCAGATAGCGCTGCCGGTCGCCATCAAACCAATCGCAGCAAGTGTCCAAATCCAAATATTGGCTGACTTGAGAACGCCCGCCGCTTTGTCGAGCACGTCGCCAAGACTTGCTTTCTCAAAAGCAAACCGTGTTTTAGCTTTTGGTCGATTTTGAGGTTCAGCCATCGGTTTCTTTGGACGTCGTTTTGCGTGAACACGAATGGGGGCTTCGGTCTCTTCTCCGTTTTCGACTGGAATGGACGGAGCCTGCTTTTTTCCCTTTCGCGGTATGCGAGGCAATTGCGTCGCTGCCGACGGTTCCTCCAAAGGAGGCTCCGGTGCGTTAAGCTCATCCGGGGAAACGTCCAGCATCTCAATCATTTCGTCGGAATCATCCTCGTCGTCATCTTCGGCCCCGTCCGGTTCCGTGAGTCCAAACATCGGACTGACAGTCTTGGCGATGCTGACGGGTTCCATAAGCAGAATCGGCTCGTCGTCCTGCTCTTCGACCGGTTCATCAAGGTGTTCTTCCGTCAATTCGGACAACGGTTCTTCTTCAACAATCGCATCGTCCAGTCGCGTCTCCTTCTGAGCGTTGGTAACTTCGGGTGCCAGCTTGATTTCCGGCAACAGTGTGAGTTCATCCGAATCATCTGAACGGCTATCTTTGTCATCTCGAATCGATACGGAGGCATTGTCCTCGATGACTTCCAAATCTGATCCGTCCCGCACGCCGTCTTCGAGATCCAAAGTCTTCTCACGGGGCTTCACACTCAACATTGAGTAACAATCATTGCATTTGACTTGTGATCCAACTTGTTGATCTGAAACCAGCAGGACAGAATCACAGATGTGACATTTGATGTGCCATGAGGATCCATCGTCTGCCGAATTGGAAATACCATCGATCTTCAGCGTCCCAGGATGATCGTCCTCCTCCTCTTCGATCATGCCGGCAAGCAGTTTGTCTGTTACAGACATCGCGCTGGGGACGTGAATCTGATCAGCGCAATGCGGGCAGTAAATCTGGTTGCCAATCTTGTCACTGGCAACAGACACTCGTTCATCGCACTCAGGGCAATCGAAATTGATATTGGGGTCAGCGGACGCCAAACGTTTCTCCTGTATAAGTCTTAGGTCAATCTGTCCCAGACTGAAATTTCCTGCATTGCGAATCTGAGACAGACTCGGCTACAACGTCTATATTATTATACGCTCAAAGGACATGAATCACGAACATGGTTTTCGAGCTACGTGTTACTACGATTGCACGGTTCTTCCCCGTAAAGCTCCCCATCTACGTTCTTCCAAACCAAACATATGAAACTTCTGAACGTTGCCGCTGGTGTGTTAAACCAGACTCCGCTCGATTGGGCCAACAACTCCGCGAACATTGTCACTGCGATCGAGCAAGCTAGAGAATCAGACGTTTCGATTCTATGTTTGCCGGAACTTTGCATTTCCGGTTACGGCTGCGAAGATGAGTTTCACAGTCCGGGAATTCGAGCGACCGCGGAAAAGGTGATGCTGGAACTGCTCCCACACACCAAGGGCATGGTCGTGTCGTTTGGCGTTCCGTTGATGTACGCCGGAGGAATCTTTAATTGTGCGGCGTTGGCGGTCGATGGCAAGCTTGTTGGTTTCGTCGCGAAACAACATCTTGCAGGCGACGGCATCCACTACGAACCACGTTGGTTCAAAGCTTGGCCGGGCGGAATCCACGGAGAGATCGAAGTTGGCGGTCAGGAGTATCCAATCGGAGACTTGATCTTCGACGTCGGCGGCATTCGAATCGGTTTCGAAATTTGCGAAGACGCTTGGGTTGGAACACGGCCCGGTGGAAGTTTGGCGGCTCGCGGCGCGGACATTATTTTGAATCCGAGTGCAAGTCATTTCGCATTCGACAAACATCAAGTCCGCCAACGTTTTGTGCTCGAGGGGAGCCGTGCGTTCAACGTGTCTTACGTTTACAGCAATCTGACCGGCAACGAATCTGGCCGAGCCATTTTTGATGGCGACGCGATGATCGCCAGCGGTGGGAATATGCTCGCTTGTGGTCAACGGCTTAGTTTCAAGCCGGTGTTGCTGACTTCAGCCGTCATCAACGTCGAATCGACTCGCATGGTTCGGGCACGCACTGGAAGTTTTGAACCTTCTGTTGATGGTGATGAAGCCGACGTGATCGATGTCGATTTCACTTATCCGCATTGCAAACTTGAGCGGCCGGAAATCGTGAAGTCAGATTGGGAAACAAACACGGACATCAAAGCCGAAGAGTTTACGCGGGCCGTTGCGTTGGGGTTGTTTGACTATTTGAGAAAGTCATTCTCAAAAGGGTTCGTCGTTTCGCTCAGCGGCGGTTGCGATTCGGCCAGCATCGTGGCGTTGGTGACCGTCATGCTGCAGCTGGCTGAGACTGAGCTTGGGTTTGACGAACTGCTTGCGCGTTTGCAGTGGTCGATTCCAAAAGAAAATGAAAACGATCTGCCCAAGAACGTGTCCGAACTGAATCAACGACTGCTGACCACGGTTTATCAGTCGACTCGAAACAGCGGCGACGTGACTCGAACGGCCGCCAGTGAACTGGCCAAAGCGGTTGGTGCTACACACTACGAATTCGACGTTGATTCGCTGGTGCAGGATTACCAATCGATGGTTAGTGCCGCGATCGGCGAAGAACTCACGTGGGAAAATCATGACATCGCACTGCAAAACATTCAGGCTCGCGTTCGTTCTCCGGGTGTTTGGATGCTGGCCAACATCAAGAATGCGTTGCTGGTTTCGACAAGCAATCGTAGTGAAGCCGCTGTTGGCTATGCGACAATGGACGGTGACACTTCTGGGGGAATCAGCCCGATTGCTGGCATCGATAAAGCTTACTTGCGAAATTGGCTTTGTTGGATGGAGACGACTGGCCCTGTCGGCGGAACGCCGATTCCTGAACTCAAGTTGGTCAATGATCAACAGCCGACAGCTGAGCTACGTCCTCCGGGGGAAGGTCAAACGGATGAAGGCGACTTGATGCCGTACGAAATCTTGGACGTGATTGAATGCTACGCGATTCGCGACAAACTGGTGCCGTTGGAAGTGTATGAGCATTTGAAAGTCGATTTTCCTGATGTCGATGCGAAGCAACTTGGATTGTGGACAATTCGATTCTTCAAGCTCTGGTGTCGAAACCAATGGAAGCGAGAACGTTATGCACCCTCGTTTCATTTGGATGACAAGAATCTTGATCCGAAGACATGGTGCCGCTTCCCGATTCTTTCTGGTGGATTCAAAATGGAAATTCAAGAGCTTGAAGCTCATTTGAATTCGTCGATGGCATGAGTTTTAGTGGCCTCATATTCCTGCCAGGACTCGACGGTTCCGCTGACCTTTTGGTTGCTGAATTCAGTAAACTAAGCCCCGATGGATACCAACTAGTTCCCTTTGCATTGCCCGATGATCCGACGTTGGACTACGAAGGATTGTGCGAACATGTTGCCAGCTATCTAAATGACACGTGTGAAGCAGGGCCAACGCACTTCATTGCGGAGTCCTTCTCTGGTCCACTGGCCATCCTGCTAGCCCATCGTCATCCTCATCTTGTCAGTAGAATAACGCTTGTCGCAACCTTCGCGAAATCACCGGCGCCCTGGTTTGCTCGACACCTTCCCTGGCGATGGCTGATACGCAAGGAGTTGCCAAACTTCATAGCACGATATTTTTTCGGCGCTGACGAAGAATTGGCGGCTGGGCTTCGGTTCGCAATGACAGCCTCATCGCATGAAACGTTAGTGCATCGAATACAGTGTCTCCTAGATGTCGACGTCACCAAAGAGCTTGCTGTACTCAAGTGCCCAATAGATTACATTCGGCCCACGCGTGATCGCCTTGTCCCACGTCATGCGGTCTCTACAATCACCGCTGCGAACCCCAACGTGAAGGTTCACGAAATAATTGGACCTCATCTAATAGTGCAGACGCAGCCGCAGAAAGTTTGGGATTGCATTCGCGATGCAGAAGATATTCATTGAAAAACCCTATCGCTTTGTGCCGCCGATGATGTTGGATTGGCTTGCAAAGCTGATGAACAATCGGCTGGTCCATACGCCGCTGCTGCGATTTACTGAATCAATCGTTTCAGTGGAAAGTCGCGGCGTTGATCGATTGAAGAAAAGCATTGACGACGGTCACGCTGTGATGATGATCCCAAACCATCCTCGGACTTCAGATCCAGTCGTCATGTACGATTTGTTGCGGCTTGTTGGCAAACCCATGTTTGCAATGGCCAGTTGGCACCTTTTCAATCATGGCTGGTTCAATCGAGCGGTCATTCGGCTTTATGGCGGCTACTCCATCAACCGCGAAGGACTCGATAAAACATCCATTAGTTTTTCCGTATCGGCGTTGGAAAAAAATCTCAGACCGCTGCTCATGTTCCCCGAAGGTGCGACCAGCCGAACGAACGATTCACTCATGCCGTTTCTCGACGGTCCGTCTTTTATTGCTCGTACGGCGGCAAGGCGTCGTTTCAAGAAAGGCTTAAAAACAGTTATCCATCCAATCGCGATTCGCTATGTCTTTGTGGGCGACTTTGATAAAGAGTTTTCCAGCATCATGAATTCGATTGAAAACGAAATCGGAGTTCACATCGAACCGTCGGGTAGCCCAGTCGATCGCATCCAGTCTTCGCTTGAACATTTGGTCGAAAGAAAAGAACAGGAATTTGAGGTCGAGCCAGACGATTCGCTTTGCCCTTTTGAGCGCCGTCAGCGTTTGGCGGAATCCGTTTTGGCAACTGCAGAA
>CAZORS010000113.1:0-14316 GCA_964582025.1 uncultured Pirellulaceae bacterium
TCTCTCTCTTACAACGCATTTGCCTTCCAAAATGTGTAATCAGATCGCTGGACACGAACTGGGGTGAACATGAATTTTGGGTCGCAAAGAGCCATCGTTGGCTCGTTGATGGTGGCGGTATGCTTTGGATGGTTCTCTCCGACTGCTTGTTGGGCGCAGAAAAGATACAAAGATCCCTACGCCGACAAAGTCAAAAAAATTGCTGACAAAGCGGCACGATTTCTGGAGTCCAACAAGGGCGGAGGCAGAGAAGGGCCGATTTGTGCGCTTGCGGTTTTGGAGTACTACAAACGCTACGAAGGCGTAGTGCCAACCGATAATCCGTATGTTTCATCGACGGTAGCACGCGTCGCGGGCATGGTTGATTCTGGATCCGCTGAGGTGCTAGATAATCGGGAAACCTATTTTCCGGCTACAGCCTTGATTCTTCTGGCTGAATACGACGCCAAAAAGTACAAGCCGCAGATCATGAAGATCCTCGATACGTTGGTTGATCGCCAGATATCGAACGGAGCGTTTACCTACAAAGGCGAGTCCAATGGTGATACTTCACAATCTCAGTTTGGCGCGCTTGCGTTTTTTGTCGCGAGGCAGCATCGCATTCCGTTGGATCCAAAACACGTCAAGCATCTATTGCAATTCTATGTCGACTATCAAGCAGGTAACGGAACATGGGCTTACAAGCCGAAATCCCCTGGGCAAGGAAGCGTTGGAGGGACCAATTCACTTCACTCAGCCTCATTGAGTTCGGTTTATCTTTTGGCGGACATGTTGAGGCTTTCGAAACGCGTCAAGAACATGACTAGTCTCAGTGCGGATTCGTCATTGGGGCTTCCCAAAAATGTCACGGTCTACGTTCCTCCGACTGACGACAAAGAAGGTAACCTTCAGGCAGCTTGGGGCGATGGCGTTAGCCCGGTCGTCAAATTTGAAAGAGGGAAATTGTCGAGCTGTAAAAGCTCGGGTAACTCTTGGTACTCAAGTCAGTTTCAATTTCCGATCAATCAGTGGAACTCTTACTTCATGTACGCTCTGGAGCGTTACGCTTACTTTAAAGAGCAGGCTGATGGAAACTTGGGAAGCGCGTTGAGTTCGTGGTACGACGATGGCGTCGACTACATCGAAGAGTTCCAAAGTGACTCCGGTGCCGTGGAAGGCCATCGGCGCGTTCCAAACATGCCGGTTAATGTAAACACAGCTCTCTCGTTGCTGTTTCTTGTGCGAGCAAGCGAAATCATTTCCTTGCCGCCAACAGGCAGTGAGTTGTTGGGCGGAGAAGGTTTTGATTCAGGTACGCTGACGCAAAGCAAAACAGGCACGATCGCTTCTTCCGAAGCAGAAAAGAGCCTGAAAGGTTTGATTGATTCCCTCACCGATGACACCCTTGACGATCGACAACTGCAGCAAATCACCGCAGCGATGAAGCGTGCCGTTCGTGAATTTAAATCGAAAGGCAAGCGTTCGCGTGGAGAAATCACATCGTTTTTGAAAACGATGATCAGTGAAAAAAATTACTATCGGCGGCTCGTTGCGATCAGGTTTCTGTCCGGCGAGCAGGATATGGATAACGTTCCAGCCTTGCTGTACGCGATGGGAGATCCCGATCCGACGATCGCAATTCTTGCACACAATGGGCTTCGATTGGTGAGTCGAAAATTCGAGACGTTTACCTTTGAAGATAAAGGCAACAAACAGGATAACCTTCTTGAATTGGCGCGGCTGAAGCAACAATGGACCAAGTGGTACCTTGAATTTCGCCCCAATGCCGAGCTTCTGGAATAGAGAGCATATATGAGCACGTTTTTTAAACCGTTGGACAAAATTCAATCAAAAACCAGCGCCTACGATCGGCTGAGTGCTTGGTTGACGGCGTTGATCTTGCTGGTCGGCTTTGTCGTGACAGCACTGTTTTTGGTTTGGTTCACATCGGTCTTCAAATTTGAACGCAACATCGCGCCTCCGTTTGAACAGTCGACGATCGGCGATGACGGAAACGACAAACCGGAAGGCTTCGAAGACGACGAACTCGATCCTGGTGTCGAGGATTTCGCTGAAGTCGAAACGCCTCAACTGGCCGAAGCGCTCGAAGCCGTTTCGAATGCCGTTTCCACGATCCGCGCGAACTCTGAACACGTCAGCGGCGATGCGGCCGTGATGGGTAAGGGTGGCGGATACGGAAGTCGCGAAGGTGGTCCATCCGGAACCGGTAAAGGAATTCCAGACTACAAACGTTGGAAAATCGTCTATGAGGTCGACAACAAGGACACTTATAAGCGGCAGTTGGATTACTTCAATATCCAGATCGGCGTGGTGGAACCGGTTGGTGAAGTTATTTCACGAATCAGCAACGTTTCCAAGGGAGTCAACGTCCAGAGAACGACTCGCGAACAGGAGGCGAAGTCTCTTCGGTTTTCACACGCGAAGCTGCGGATGAAAAAGTGGGATCAGGAGATCTCCCGAAAAGCTGGCGTCGACACCAATGGAGCGTTGATGGTTCAGTTTTATCCGCAGGATACGCGTCTGGCGATCGCCAAAGCCGAAGATGAATATCTCAAAGGCGTTGGTCGCGAATTGAAGGAAGTTCTGCGAACGAACATCAAAGTTGAAGACGATGGCGGCGGTTTCAAGTTCACGATCGTGGGCTGTGCATATAAGTAACAGGAATTGAGGATGCGATGGGTGTAGTGATTCGCGAGTTGGATGTCGATAACCGGTTTTCGCCGAAAGCATCCAGCTATGATCGTTTTAACGCGGGGTTGATTGCCTCGATCTTCATCTGCGGTTTTGTCGTGTTGAGCCTGTTCGCGGTTTGGTTTTTTGGCAATGATCAGCCACAGCGCGGATTTATTCCGCCGCTTGAAAACGATTGGGGTGAACTCAAATATGATTAAGCTGGCGGCGACTCTGAACAGGAGCTGGATTTCGTCTCTAGCGGTGCGAATGACATCGAGCTGATTTCGCTTGTAGAGTCAGTCGAAGACTCGGTGTCAAAAATCCTTGCCCAAGACGGTCGCTCCGGAAAAGGGGAGTTTAGCCGCGGGACTCCTGGCGTGCCCAGTCCGATTCCAATTCCGCAGTCGGTTCCTTCGTCACGACGCTGGAAAATCAGCTATGAAGTCGATTCGATCGAGCAGTACAAACGGCAGCTGGATTTTTTCGGAATCGAAATCGGCGTCATTGCCAGTCGTGACAACGACATTTGGAGAGTTGGAATGCTTTCCTCTGACGCGACCGTGACGCACTCGAACCGCGCCGATGAGCATGATTCCGTCTGGTTCGCCCATTCAAGGCCAACCTTGAAGAGATGGGATCGCAAAATCGCTGGCGACGCTGGGCTTAACGTGCAGGAAATGCTGTTCGTTCAGTTCTATCCTGCTTCAGTTCAGTCTCGGATCCTTAAATTGGAGGCTTCCAAGCTGAAGGAATTGGGTCGAAACCTCGACGAAGTCGCAGAATCAAAACTGAAAATTTCGAGCTTGGGCGACGGCTTTACGATTTCCGTTTCCGGATTCGTGTTTCGTTAGTTAAGCTTAAGTATCCCGTCTCTTCTCTCTTCCAAATCAAGATGGGTTGCAACGCGTGCTGGATCACCAGTCGCGAGTTCCGGAGGCGTTTCGCCGATCGTTTGCGCTCGCAATTTCAATGAAAATGCGAGACAAGCCTTCTCAATTTTTTGATCTGGTTCATAATGCGACCCGCTGGAATGGACATTTCCGCAGGGTGAATGACGGCTAAATGCCACCCTGAAATGTCATCTGAAAATTTGAATTGGCTTGGAATCAGGCAGGTTGGGGCTAGATGGAATCCGTTTTTACGATACTTGGCAACTGCATCTATGTAGTCATTTTCTTTATTGCTCTTTGGGGCGCGTTTTGCATCGTGATGGTTATCAGTCGCGTGCGGCAAAAGCAATTTACCAGTGAAGAGCAGCAGACGGCGTTTTTGGAAGCGATCGAAGAGCCGCTTTCGCGTGGCGACTACGATGCCGCGAACGAACTCTGTGACGGAGATCGGCGGGCGACTTGCCAGCTTTCGCAAATGGCCATCGCCAATCGAAAGCTTGGTTACTCAAGAGTCAAACAGCTGCTGGTCGATCGCTTTCAACGCGACGTGCTACAGGACCTAGAGTATCGACTCAGTTGGGTCTACACCGTCATTAAGGCTGCTCCCATGATCGGGCTGCTGGGAACGGTACTCGGTATGATGGCGGCTTTCGCAAAGCTATCCGTCGGTGGAGCTTCCGTCGATGTCAGTGCGTTGGCGAAGGACATTCAGTTTGCTTTGATCACGACGGCGTTGGGTCTGTCGATCGCGATTCCATTGGTTATTGGTACGGCTTACATCAACGTCCAAATCAAGAAGATGGAAGACTTAGTTGGCTACGGGCTCAATCAGTTCCTTGAGATCTTCAAGGAAGCCAATATCCGATTCCCCAACAAATAGTCGGGGTCTAACGTGAAAGAAGAATCCGGACTTCAGCTTCCCAAGCGCAAGCGAAATCCTGACGATGGTGAACTCGATGTCACACCGATGATTGATATCGTGTTCCTGTTGCTGGCGTTTTTCGTTGTTTCCTCCAAGATGGATCCGCAGGCAGCGATCCCATTGCCCAAAGCCAGCTATGGAATTGCCATTCCGGAGAAGGCTGCCGTAACGTTGTTGGTGACCCTTGAAGAAGGCACTGACAATTACACGATCTTCAAAGGGAAGAACGAGAACAATCCAGTTCTCGCCACCGACCCAGAGAGTATCGAAGAAGAGATCGCTCAGTTCGTGCAAGATGAATTGGGCGCCAACCCGGAGAAGACTTCGATCCTGATCAAGGCAGCTGGCGAAGTGAAAACGGGCACCGTCGAGATGGTGCGTCGCGGAGTAGCCGGATCTGAGATGGCGGCAGAGCGAAAAGTCTATGTGGGCGTGGAGGAGGAGCAATAGTGAGTGCCGATTCTGAAGATCCAGATGTGAACGAAGACGAAGTCGTTCTTGAGTACAAAGCACAAGGTGCGAAGACTCACGAGACCGGTGACTATAAAGATATGGGCTGGAAGGGCTTCGAAGATCATGAAGGTGAGATCGACGAAGAATACGAAGAGCCTGCCACGGTCGGGAAAAAGGACAAGATTCCAGAAGATGAACTCGACATGACGCCAATGGTGGATGTCACGTTCCTGCTGTTGATTTTCTTTATGGTGACGGCCAGTTTCTCGCTGCAAAAATCAATCGAGCAACCACCGCCGGAAACGGACGAGCCCTCGGATGTCGTCCAAGAAGAGGAACAGGATCCTGACTACGTCACGGTCCTGATTGATCAAAACAATACCTTCTACGTCACGTCACGATCGGACGAAGAAGTCGAATGCCCCAGCGAACGCGAAATGTGGACGCGGGTCAAAGAATCCAAAACCACCGACAACGTCGGTCGCATGATTATCCGTGCTCATGTTGACTCGATGCACAAGAAAGTAATTTCGGCGTGGGACGCAGGAGTCGTCGCCGGAATCGAGAAAATTTCCATCGAAACGACGGATGAGGAACTCTGAATGACGCCCAAGGAACTTTTACAGAAACTTGAGAGCCTGGGCTCGATCGAATCCAAGGCGCTGCGCAAGATTCGTATCCAGATTGAAGACCCGGAACGCACCGTCAAAGTCAGTGCGGTTCTCAGTTATCTGGTCCGCAAGGAACAGCTCACCGAAGAACAGGCTCGCCAGATCATGAAAGGCGAGACGCCAGCCTCTTCTCGCAAAAATACCGATGACTTGATGCTTGGCGTCATTGATGATGAACAGGAAACGAAGTCAGCAGAAATCAAAAAGAAACCGATTCGTTCCAATCGCAACACACGGACGCGAGAAGATGTCGGCTCGGTTCTTCCGGTGGACTCGCCTATCGACGAAGTTCAGGTCGATGCCATTCCGGCCGGCGCCTATGACTACGGCCCGGAAGCGGTTGATGAATTCGCAGATCCATCGGCTGACGAAGAAAAGACGCGACCAACGTTCAGTGGCAAGAAAGACAAACGAGATCAGTGGAACAGTCGCTGGCCGTACATCGGTTTTGGTGTGCTCGGTTTCCTGTTGATGGTTGGAACGTTTCTCTGGTTTTCCGTCAACAATATGACGCCAGAGGCGATGTACAACAACGCTCGTGACCACTTTGAAAATGCCTCCTATCAAGCGGCCATCAAGGCCTACGACGAATACATCGAAGCGTACCCGAATCACAAATTTATCAAGGAAGCAAAAGCCCGGCGGGTTCAGAGCCTTTTGCGAGATTCCTACGATTCCGAGCTGTGGAAGGAAACGCTCGACCGTGCTTCGATCAAGCTGCCAGAATATGCGGAAGACGAAGACGTGTCGTTGGATTTCATTCGCGACGACCTTGGTTTGATGTTGCCGCGTTCGGTGGCTGAGCTAACAACGAAGATGCTGAAGAACACCGAGCTAAAGGAGATGGAAGCCAATCTTGTCGAAGCGGTAAAGTTCAGGAAAGAGCTCGTTGACAATGTTTCCTTCGTGCCCAGTTCGTCACGGAAGGCCCCTACGAACAAAAAGAATATCGATCTGATCGAAAACAACATCCGCACGATCGAGGGCTCGATCAAAAAGGAGAAGGATTATTCGGCTGCGTTAGTGGAGATTAATGATCTTGGTACGCAAGGCAAAACAGAAGATGCCTTCAAGAAGTTTCAGGATCTGACGCGAAAGTATGGTGACTTGGGTGCTCGAGCAGAATTGCGTGAGCTGATGGTGAAGACCAGTGAACTCGAGTCCAAACTGATTTCTGCAGCTGATGTGAACATCGAACCGGTAAGTGATTTGGCTCCTTCAAAGATCGAGCAAACTTACGTCTTGGGCGCCGTCGTCGGCAGTCCTGACGAAGGCTTGCAAGGCGAAGTGATTCCAACTCTTGTTGACGGATCGGTCATCGGATTTGATGCGGGTTCCGGTGACATTTTATGGCGCAAGTTTGTCGGGCTTGGCTCGTCGATTCAGCCGCAAAAGATGAACGAGGAACACGTTCTTGTCTCTGATGTTGGTCGTAGCGAGCTACTGAAACTGAAGACTTCCAATGGAGAGCTTGTTTGGCGAGTTCCGATTGGAGAAACGTTTTTCACTCCTGCGATGACGCCTGAAAAGCTGGTCGTGACGACTGCGTCAGGAAAACTTCTGCGACTCGATCCTGCCAGTGGTCAGTTGCTTGGGTCGGCGCAGCTTCCACAAGGCGCCAACACGCGATGCTTTATTAGTGAGCAGGATCCGCTGATCTATCAAGCCGGATTGAAGTCCAATCTGTATGTCATCGGCACCGAAGACATGTCCTGCAAAGAAACGTTTTACCTCGGCCACTACAGTGGCAGTATTTCTGTGCCGCCCTACATGTACAACGGTCACCTGATCGTGCTGGTCAACGGCGGTGACTATTGCGACATGTTTGTGCTCAGGCCAGAAGAGAACGGCATGCAGTTGGGACAGGATCCGGTACAAGTCATTCGCCGTGTTGCCGATGGTCCGGTGACTCGTCATCTCCAGCGCTACGGTCGCTGGTTGTTGGCGGTGAGCGACAATGGCCAAATGGTGATTCTGGAATTCAATCAAGGCGACGAGAAAACACCGATTTCAAAATTCGCTTCGGAACGTTTCGACAGCAAAGAAGGCCAGCCTTCATTCATCGAAACCGACGGCAGTAGCCTGTGGGTTTGCGGAACGGGTGCAGCGTTCTATAAAGTGAAACGTAATCTAGGGAAGTTCGACCTGAAGGTTCTTAAGCATGGAACTGACTCCTTTGTCGCACCTTGTTTGAAATTGGACGACAAACTCTTTCATGTTCGGAAACGTATTGGTTCAGGAATGGTATCTGCATCTTTGGTGGATGCCAGCACGCTCGAGCCCATTTGGCGAAATGACTTTGGTGGCTCAGTTGCCGGTCCCGTGATTTCGGCCGGAGGGACGCAATTTGCCGTTTCTAGTCAGGGTGACCTTTTTGATGTTTCGCAATCTTCAAGCACTGGATTCGTCAGACAGGCAGCCAAAGCAAGCACGGTTATCGAAAATTTAAATTTCACGGGCACCACAAATCTTGGCGGTGACGTATGGGTTAGTGCCGGTGGCGAAGGCTCTCGCGAATTCGCAGTCGTTGATGTAGGGGGCGGTTCATTGGAGTTGAAAACTTACGCCGCTCCATCGGACAATCCTGCATGTACGCCGATTACAGTTGACGGCCAGTTGATTGTTGCGAACTCCAACGGACAGGTTGCTGCAGTTGATGCTGCGACCGGCGGAATGAGCGGTGAAGCGTTCTTGCCTCCGGTCTCTCCGGGCAAGAAAGTAGAATGGATTCGTCCCGTTCAGACTGGCGAAGGCAAGATCGCCATTGCTACTCAAGCCGGCCCCAACAGTGGCGCCACCACGAGCACGCTGTACCTTTTGGAGATTGACAAAGGACGATCGATTCGCAGTGCAGGTTCGCTTGAGTCGAAAGGTAACTTTGTCGGAAAACTTGCTGTCTTCGGAGACGCGGTTTTTGCTTCCGACCGAATTGATCAAACGGATTCGATTGTCAAAGTTGACGCAGGGGCGGTCGAGCTTGCTCGCGTTCCGACCGGCGGTCAAGTTGTTGATGGGCCTTGGGCTGTCGATGGAGGAATTCTTGTGCTGCTCGACAGTGACCAGGTAGTTTTGTTCGACGAATCGTTGAACCAAAAATGGGTGCGGAATGTGTCCAGTGAGCGATTTGCGTGTCCGCCGCAAGTTATCTCTGGGCGATTGGCACTGATACTGCAAAGCGGCAAGGTGCTCTTCTTGGATGCCGATGGCAAGGATGTTGACCAGATGGATCTTGGGCAGCCGATTGTTCACGCACCGACATTCGCTGACGGCAAAGTCTTCTTTTCCGGGATGGACGGAACGGTTCACGTGCTTTCGACCGGTCCATAAGTCGAGTCACTTCAGATTTGGGGAATTGAATGATTTCACGATACAAAATCGATTCGGTGGTTCGATGGCATCGCTTGGCGTTGCTGTCGATGGGGCTGTGCGCTGTTTTTCTATCGGTGATACAACAGGCTGATGCTCAGGTCATTAAAGAAGGTGAGTGGCCCACGCCACTGATGGACGAAGAGCCTTTCGATTTGATTTACCTAGACGAAAAAAGCGACAATGTGATCATCCGAATCGTGCCGCTCGACAATCCCGAGCTGCCGTTTCCGAAAGAAGGAACGCTGAAGTTTGAGTATCGTGAAGACTCAGAGTATCTGTTGCAGGTCGCGTATGGACACATTGACGAGTACGTTCCGTTCACCGATTTGTTGCTCAAAGAGGCCGAAGAATTTCTAAGTCGAAAAGAGTATTCTGCCGCATTGAGAAACTTGCTGTACGTCTACGACAATGGCGGTGCGAGTGATCCTCAGGTTCGAAAGCGACTCCAGAGCTGTCTGTTTAAGGACGCGGCCGCAAATTTGGAAGACGGAAACTACGAGCTTTCGCTTTCGATCTTTGAGGATCTCTACAAGAAAGATCCTTCGTTCAGAATTCCAGACATTGATGCGACTCTGATTGAGATTATTCAGCAGTGTTATGACGGCCTGCTTCAACAACGATTTGATGATGGAGACGCGGAATACATCAAGTCAGCACTCGTTGCGATCGAACGTCAGTACGGAGATGAAGCCAAGGGATTTGTGACGGGTTGGCGGAAACGATTTATTGATCAGTCGAAGCAGGTTGCGCGCGATGCTATCAAAGCAGCTGATGCAGGAGATGGGCGGCAGGCTCACTACCTTTCACGACTTGCTGAACGGATTAACCCTGGCTTGCCTGAGATTCGCGAGATTCAAGTTCGAATTACGAAACAGTTTCCACTGATCGTCGTGGCGGTGAATCAGCCCGCCGGTGATGCAAATCCGAATCGGCTCGCTCATTGGGGTTCTCGCAGAGTCGGGCGATTGACTCAACGGACGTTGATTGAATTGACAGGGCTCAGCGATGAAGGCGGGCGATATAAGTTTCTCAATGGTCAATTCGAACGGACAGACGACCTCGGCTTGGAGTACGCGTTTATCTTCGATGATCAAGTGGATCCGTTGTTGCCTCGGGCGACGCCAAATCAAATCGCATCGCGGTTGTTGGATCACGCCGATGCTCTTTCGCCAAACTACTTGCCGGCTTGGGCGAAGATTTTTAATTCAGTTTCAGTCGACAGCAATCGTGTTGCTATCCAGTTGCGAAAGCCATTTGTGCGTCCAGCTGCGGTTGCCCGTTTTCAGTATTCCGATCGTCTTGAAGATGGCCAGCCAGTTCAAGACGGCATTTATGCGATGACTTCCAAAAAAGGCGACGAATGCACGTTTGAGTTCAATGAACGTTATGAACGTGAGCCAGACAAACAGTATCCTGTTGTGATCGAAGAGTATTACCGAGCGTCTTCGGATGCCGTTGATGCACTCATTCGAGGTCAAGTTGACATCGTTGACCGCCCTGCTCTGTCGGATATTCCGAAACTGCGGAAAGCCAAGGGAATTGAAGTTCGAGCTTACGCGATCCCAACGGTTCACTTTCTGGTCCCGAAAATTCGTGGTGAGTACGAAGGGTCGATGCAGTTGATCCGTAGTCTTTCAACCGGAATCAATCGCGAAGGAATCGTGAACGACGTCTTTGGTGGAGCCGACATTGATGGCTGTGAGCCGTTGAGTGGGCCGTTTCCGATCGGCAGCGATGAGTACGATCAGGTTTCGTACGGCTACGACCTGAAAGTCAAACCGCTTCCCTATCAGCAACGGCTTTCGATGGTGTTGAGCCACATGGCCTACACTTCAAAGACTGCTAAATTTCCAGAGGGTCGCTCTGCACCGCCATCGGTCGTGCTGGCTCATCCGTCAGGTTCTTTGGCGACGGCTGCCTGCTTCAAGATCAAGCAAAGCTGGGAAGAGTCAGGGATTTCGACAACGCTCAGGCCGCTCGATGAAGCCGTTTCATTCCCAGAGGATGACAACTGGGATTTGCTTTACGTCGAAGCCGCAATCGAAGAACCTTTGACCGACGCAACACGAATCATGGGAACGCACGGCATTGCCAAAACAGTTTCGTCGCCAGTTGAGCAGTCGCTGCAGAAACTCGGCTACAGCAAATCTTGGCAAGGAACCAGTCGAACGCTGCGTCGAATTCACCGTCAGGTTTCGAATGATCTTTCTGTGATACCGATGTACCAAATCAAGGAACATTTTGCCTTTCGCAAAAACGTCTACGGCTTGGGACGCGATTTGATTCACCTCTATCAGAACATTCGCCGTTGGAAGATCGAAGGTTACGCGACGGAAAGGAAGGCGGCAAAATGATCCACTGTCGATTCGTTTCCTCATCGTTGCTGTTGCTAACTATTTGCTGCGGCAGTGCGTTTGCGATTCAAGAAAGTCCTGAAGCCGATCAAGCGGAGGCGACTTCTGCTCCGCCTTCTTGGCGTGGCGAATTTCGCTCGATCAAGATCACGGAAGAACCAGAAGCATCCAAGCGTGCGTGGGAGACTCGTCCGTATCAAGTCGCGACATGGCTTTGCCTTGACGGTTCGCCAAGTTTGACCAATAGCGAGACGGAAATCTGCCAGCGGATCGGCACAGAGTGCCAACTAATCGATCCAAGCGGATGGAACGTCAACGTTGGAACGCCGCCCAGCCAGTGGCGTTGGAAGTTGCTCAATTCGAAGATCAATGATGAGTCCGTTGCGAAAATTTTGGCTGAGCCAGAGCTTGAGTTTTACGACAAGCTGATGATTATCCGAATGAGGTCGAGTGCTGGCGGCTACGACATCAGCGTTCGAGAGATTGATGCTCGGACTCAGCAGATTGGTCCTGCAGTCAAAGCGCAAACGAGGCTGATGTCTTCGGTTGGTTCGCTGGCGTCAAGGCTTGTCAGTCGAGCGTTCATGCCGATCGCTCGTATCGACGAAGTCACCATGAAAAACGAAGCCGAACTGAGGGCTCGAGGAATCGAAGCCTGTGTTCGAACAGAGATCAACGAAGACTTGGTCCCCGAAGTTGTGACCAACACAAACTCTCCTTGTTTCGTTCGCGATTCAGATCGATTGTTGCCGGTTGTTGTGCGATCTGACCGAAGTGGGAATTTGGTGAAGCTTGACCCAGTTCCCTTCACGTTCATTGCGATCGAAGGGGTTGAAGGCTCTGTGATCAATGGAAAAGTCTATTCGTCGGTACGTGCTCCGCTTGCCGGTCGCAAGAGTAAGCGAGCTGAAAAGTTGGGGCTGGTAATTCGTCCGGGTGATGGGACAACCGTTTTGCGATTGGTTTCGCGTGGCGGTGAAGAGGTTGAGCCGCTCGAAGGCTACGACATCGCAACCGTCGAACCAGATGACATTACGAAGGAACTTGAGTATCACGGGAAGACAGATTGGCGAGGAGAAATCCGAATCCCAACCGGCGATGGAATGAGAATGCTGTTGGTCAGACGGGGCGGACGACGGCTAAAAAAGATTCCTGTCATTCCCGGCTTCCGCAATGAACTGGAAACGACGATCACCGCCGATGATACTCGTCTATTGGCCACGGGCGTGGTGACGGGCATTGAGAATGAGATTCTTTCGTTGGCTGTGTTGCGACAGATCTATCAGAAGCAAATTGAAGCAGCCATCAAGGACGGCAAGAAAGACGAAGCTCGTCAAATTTTGCAAACCTATTCCGCGCTTGAGAATCCATCGGATCTTCGAGCTCGAATGGCGGACGAAGAAATTCGGCTGAGGGCTCAAACATCCGTCCAGCGAGAGAAAGCTTATATTCAGAAGCTGTTTTCTCCGTTGAAGAAGATCGCCAGTTCGGACTTCATCAAAAATTCGGAAGCTGAAATTCGCAAGTGGATCGATTCGGGTAAAGTTCCCGATCCACCACTGGAAGTCGAGCCAGTAGCAGAGTCCGAGCCTGCGGCGAAGGCAGAACCGACGCCAGAATCAGAAGCCAAGTAGCGAAAGGTCCCGATGCCACGCACACTTTCTTTTAATCACGGCGGAAACCAAGTCGACTTTGAAATGCACAAGGTTGACCGTTCCAAGCTGTACGGTTTCAAAGAGCTGTTGGTGCTCGATGAAGATGGTGAAGCTTGCGAGCTCAACACGTTGGCTGAAGACGGCAAGACTCTGATCGGCAAAGGCGGGACGGGGATTGGTTACGTTGACGCCGATGGCAACTGGATAGAAAAATCCAATTTGACGGCAGTCGATTTAGAAGGCAACCAAATTGATCCAGTTGCATCCTCTTTTTCAGCGCCGGTCGAGCTGAGTGACAAAGCGGACGCGGAAGATTTGCTGAACCACAACATTCGATTGATCTATCGGCTCGAGAGCGAAGCTCTTGATGAAACGCTGGCGGCGGCACTTGCTGAGGGAACGATCTTCAAGTTTCCCTACAGTTTTCGTGGCGGCTTGGAAGCAGATGCGGGTTTTCTGATGCACAATGATTCGGGCGAAATTTTCTTTCTGGTTGGTGATCCTTCGAGCGTCGAATACGTCGGTCTGCAGCAAGCGGCCGCAACATCAACCGAGGCGACAGGTGACGACACATCAACAGATGACTTGATGGACTTTGGGATGATTTAGACTTGCATGATGTTCGTAGTTTACGCCTAGGACGTGTCTTGCATTTCCGAATCTTCGCTTTGATCAAATGACCGAACAAATCCGCCACAAACCCGGCACTGAACTCGAGCGTCCTCGCGAAGTCGTTGTCGTGTGTCCAGCACTACGAAGCAACGTTAACCTTTCTCGGATGGTGCGATTGGTTTCTTGTGCCGGCATCACGAAAATTATCACGTCCGGTAATCCGAAAATCGATCCGAAGATTGCCCGTGATGGTGCTGAACAAGTTGAGATTGTTCATAAGCGAACTTTGGTGCCGGTTCTCAAGCAACTGAAGTCTGATGGCTTTCGCATTGTTGGCCTTGAGCAGACAGATGATTCGCACAACCTGTTCGAATATCGTTACTTACGGAAGACCGCGATCTTGATCGGGCACGAGCGACACGGGATTTCTGACGAAGAATTAGTGTTGACCGACGACTGCATCGAAATTCCCGTCTATGGTTTGCCGTACAGTTACAATGTTGTCACCGCAACGACGATGGCGGTCTATGAGTATTGTCGTCAGTTCCCGGTTGGTTGAAGCAATCATGGTTTAACACGTAAAGTTGGGAGTCGCGAAGCGACGGCAGGCATTAGCCATGGACGCAAGTCCATGGAATTGTTTCCCGCCAAATCGAGAGTCACGAAGTGACGGCAGGAACTGTTCATGCCAACGCTTCGCGACTCCATGATGTCGAA
>CAZORS010000113.1:14416-17613 GCA_964582025.1 uncultured Pirellulaceae bacterium
CGAAGTGACGGCAGGAACTGTTCATGCCAACGCTTCGCGACTCCATGATGTCGAAACGGTTCCCCCGGATTTGCATCCAGGGCTAATACCTGCCGTTCTTACGGAACTCAAAACTCGCGCTTCGGGTTATGATTTTTTCAAACAACGTTACGGTCTTGATTGGTGTATTTAATCTGCCGTCCAGCTAACAAAGAGGATTGCCATGCGTACGTTCATGATTTTGCTAATCGGTTTGTTGATTTCGCAACCGCTTCTAGCGCAGGATCGAATTACCGGAAAGACTTTCGCGACTCGCAGTGAAGTCATCGCATCCAACGGCATGGCCGCGACCAGTCAGCCGCTGGCCACGCAAGTCGCGATCGACATTCTCAAGTCCGGTGGCAATGCGATTGACGCTGCGATTGCCGCCAATGCAACGTTGGGATTGATGGAGCCGACAGGCAACGGAATGGGAGGCGATCTGTTTGCAATCGTCTGGATCGAGAAAGAACAGAAGCTTTACGGACTCAATGCAAGCGGCCGTTCGCCGAAGAGTTTAACGTTTGAGAAACTGCGTCAGGAGATCGGCGATCGGAAATCAATTCCGGCGCTTGGTCCGCTTCCGGTATCGGTGCCGGGATGTGTTGATGGCTGGTTTGAACTTCATGGGAAGTTTGGAAAGCTGTCCATGGCTGAGAATTTGGCTCCGGCGATTCGGTACGCCAAAGAAGGCTTTCCCGTTTCGGAGTTGATCGCCTACTACTGGAACCGCAGTACTTTTTTGAAACGCTATCCAGGATTCGAGGACACGTTTCTGCGCGACGGCAAAGCTCCTGCCAAAGGTGAAATCTTTCGCAATCCAATGTTGGCGGCGACATTGGAAAAGTTGGCATCAGGTGGCCGAGACGAATTCTACAAAGGTTCAATCGCCAAAACGATTGACGCTTTCATGAAGCAGCACGGTGGCTATCTTTCGTACGAAGACCTTGCGTCGCACAAAAGCGAATGGGTAGAACCAGTTTCAACCAACTATCGAGGCTACGACGTTTGGGAGTTACCGCCCAACGGTCAGGGGATCGCAGCACTGCAAATGCTGAATGTTCTGGAAGGCTACGATTTCTCGAAAATCAACTACGGCAGCACGGAGCATATTCACTATTTTGTCGAAGCGAAAAAGTTGGCGTTCGAAGATCGTGCTCGACTTTATGCGGACATGGAGTTTTACTCATCGCCCGTTGAGCATCTGGTTTCAAAAGAGTACGCGGCGGAGCGTCGAAAACTGATCGGAAAATCAGCAGCCAGACGATATGACGTTGGCATCACCGATGGAGATACTATTTACCTGACCGTCGCGGACAAGGATCGAAACATGATCTCATTGATTCAGAGCAACTATCGAGGGATGGGGTCGGGTATGTGTCCCGACGGTTTGGGTTTCTGTTTGCAGGACCGTGGTGAGCTATTTGATTTGACGCTCGGTCGTCCGAATTCTTATGCTCCCGGCAAACGACCGTTCCATACGATCATTCCTGCCTTTGTTACCAAAGACGGAAAACCGTTTTTGAGTTTCGGTGTGATGGGTGGTGCTACGCAACCGCAAGGACACGCTCAGATCGTGATGAACATGGTCGACTTCGGGATGAACGCTCAAGAAGCAGGAGACGCCCCGCGGATCTTGCACACGGGATCTTCGCAGCCAACCGGAGAGCAAATGACTGATGGAGGTACCGTTTCTTTGGAATCAGGTTTCGACAGCGAAGTGCTTCGTGAATTAGTGAAACGACGACATCGTTTGACGCGAAACGTGGGCTCGTTTGGCGGCTATCAGGGAATTCAATACGACGCCGTCAACGATGTTTATCTAGGTGCGTCAGAGTCTCGCAAAGATGGACAAGCAAGCGGTTATTGAAAAGTTGCCCCACCAGGTAAACTCGCCCAACACTGCATCACTCGTTAGCGTAAACGGCGCTGCGGATCCGTCGAACTTAAATCACTTTTGGAAATGCCAGCGTAATCTGGGCTTCCACTGTCAAATAGACACTCTTGGGCACTAACCGAAGAACAGCCCAGAGCCCAAACACAAGCGCACAATACAAAGGGTCGAAACATAGTTGGTTGATCCTTGAAATGAGTCGTCTTGTGTCGCCAAATGTGGACGAGCAGATCGGCATAGTTCTACTTCTCGCCGAGCCGCTGTAACACCACGCCAAAGGTTCTCACACGTTGTGAGAAGAAATCTGACAACTATTTTCATCGAGAGATAGACCTTTTGCTAACAGATTGCTCTGTTCGTGATAGATAGGCTGTTCGATTCCACCAAAATGTTGGTAAAATCACGACCCCCTTCCGACGCGATTCAGGTCCCTCGATCGAAAACCGAATCCCCTGGATCATCCCCACATGGGTTTTCCCAAGATGATTGATATTTCAATAATTGCCAGAGAACTGAATCTACCACCCGAGAAAGTTCAGCGTACTGTCGAACTGTTAGATGATGGAAATACGATTCCATTTATCACTCGATTTCGAAAAGACGAAACAGGTGGATTGAATGAGGAGCAGATCCTCGCGGTCAAGCAGCAGACGACTTCTTTGCGTGCGTTGGCAGAACGCAAAGCTTTCGTGCTCAAGTCGATTGAATCGCAAGGCAAGCTGACGGACGGAATTAAGATCGCTCTCGACAAGGCGAACACGAGTCGGGCTGTCGAGGATGTTTACTTACCGTTCAAACCACGCAAAAAGTCACGTGCTCAGGAAGCACGCCAGAAGGGGCTCGGGCCGCTCGCGGAAGACATCTTCAACGGCACGTCCCCGGAAGTGGACCTTGCAACAAAAGCCACCGATTACGTTCGCGTCGACAAAGGTCTTGATTCGGTTGATGACGTTATCCGCGGCGTCAGCGATCTTCTGGCGGAACGTTACGCGAACGATGCTGAATTGCGTCAGCAACTTCGCTCCTTGATGAGCGACACCGGAAAGTTGACAGCGCAGTCGACGGTTCAGTTAGCGCTGAAAACTGAGCAGGAAAATGCTGCTGCGGCCGCATCGGTCGCAAAGAAGCAAATGCCGACGGCAAAGCCAAACGAAAGCGCAGAAGCGAACAAGGAGCCAAAGCCGCTGGTCGCTGTGGAAACTCCAACGTCAGAGCCCACGGAAAAACCGGTTGAAGATCCTGCCGGAAATTCAGACACGCAGCCCGAAGCAGAAAAGAAACTCGA
>CAZORS010000114.1:0-17591 GCA_964582025.1 uncultured Pirellulaceae bacterium
AAAAAACCCGCTGAAATTCAGCGGGTTGATGTAATGAGTTTTAGCGTAAATGCTAAGACTTCTTCTTTTTCGCGGCTTTCTTTTTGGCAGCCTTCTTAGGGGCGGCTTTCTTTGTCGCAGCCTTTTTCTTGGTGGCTTTCTTGGCCTTCTTTTTCGGCGCCACAGGCTCGCCAGTCTCTGGATCGATTTCAGGCTCGTCGATCACTTCCTCTTTCACCTTTTGCACAAAGTGTGGAGGCTTGCCTTCAGGGCTGAGTTCCTTGGCACGTTTTTCAGCCGCTTTGCGTTGGTTGAACTCATACAACGCGACCCGCTTCATCTGGTGATTGAAGACACCCCAGAAGACTCGCAATCGAACTTCGGCAGCCGCAGCAGCACGAGACTTTCGCTTCTTGGCTGGCTTCTTTTTCTTTTTCGGAGCCTCCGCATCATCGCCCTCATCAGCCGCTTTTTTCTTCGAGGCTTTCTTTTTGGTCGTTGCTTTTTTTGCAGCAGCAGAAGCTTTTTTCTTGGTCGCCTTTTTGGCCATGATCTCTAACGCAACTAACGTAAAATATGAAAAAGTTGGACAACAGAAAGCGTCAAAAAACGATAAATGACGTATTCTGGGACACTTGCGAACCGCAAAGTATATTTGGTTCGATGCGAATTGCCTACTGCATTGGTCTAACGGATCCTAAAATTGACCTCATTCCCAAATCAGTACCAAACCAGCAATTAGAGCGGCCCTGTCAGCCCCGCGTGCGGGTTAAATCTTCTGAAGACTTGTTTTTTATCGTCCAATATGCCTGATCCTCTCCCGGAACCAAAAACTCGCTATGAGCTGACCGATCCAGACGTTCGCTTAATGCTGCGCGTCCGCGATGGGGATCAGCAAGCTTTTCGGGAATTAGTGGAAAAGTATCAGGGGCGTTTGGTGGGAATTTTGACGCATCTGGTAAGCGATCGGGGAACAGCACAAGACCTAGCTCAGGATGTATTTTTGCGCGTTTATCGAGCTCGGGAGCGATATGTGCCAACCGCCAAATTCTCAACCTGGCTGTTCACGATCACGCACAACGTCGCCAGTAACTCGCTGCGAAAATCGTCTCGTCGAAAAGAGATCAACCTTGTTTCGTCTCCTTCGGATTCCATGCCTGTCAGGCCGTTGGAAATAATGGCCAAGGAAAAAAGTGGACTGATGCCAGCAAGGCAGCTCCTGAAAACCGAAATGCAGAACGTTATGCTGGCGGCAATCGAACAGCTTGGAGAGAGACAACGTATCGCTACGATGCTTTCCAAATTTGAAGGAATGAGCTACCTAGAAATTGGAGAAACGATGGGACTAACCACGCAAGCGGTTAAGTCACTTTTGTCGCGAGCGCGAAACAATTTGAAAGACATTCTGAAACCGTATCTCGAATCTGGCGGTTTGACGGATGGCGTTGCCGACGGGATGAATCAAGCACCGGACAACGAGGTTCAGGGCGACTAACCATGGCCAAACAACCAAGTAGAACTCAAACCGAAATCGACAGCGAATTGCTGACCGCGTATCTCGACGGCGAGCTCGCGGATGCAGATTGTATTGCGGTCGAAAAAAGACTTGCTGATGATCAGTCTTTTCATGCACACATGCGCGAACTGCAATCCGCTTGGGATATGCTCGACAGCTTGCCGTTGGTGCAACCGAACAGTCACTTCGTACAGACAACCGTCGAGATGGCGATTGCTGGCAAGAGCATTCACAAGCCGAAGAAAGGTATCATTCCTTTTGGCTTGATGTTGGCCGCTCTCCTGACCGCAATATTTGGAATTAGCTACTTCGTTAAACGGGAAACCATCGAACGACCGGAGCGGGAGCTCGTCTACAATCTGCCATTGATCGAAAACCATGATCGATACACGAAGGTTGTCTTCGAGGGCAGCGCGGTAAAAGGAATCGAGTTTCTGAAATCGATTTATGCGAAAGGGCTCTTTCGTGAAGTCGACGACTTGTTTGCTGTCGATTCACGCGAGATTCCGTTGACAAATTTCGACGGAATATCTCAGCCACCGAATGCTGATCGTATCCGAGACCGCAGCGATCGACTTTCCCGAATGACAGATCAACAGCGTGAAGAGTTATTCGAAAAGAAGAAAAAATTCGAAGCGTTGGACTCGAAACAGCAGGATACGCTTCGTGAGTTCCACGACATGCTGGCCGCAGAATCCGAAAGCAAAAAGTTGGTCGAAGTGATGAACTCGTATTATGACTGGCTGAAGATTCTAGGGATGAACCAAAGGGCAAATCTGCTTGACCTTCCGTTGGATCAACGACTAAAAGAGATCGGCAAGATCACCCGTCAACAGGCTGAGGAATCCTTTGGGGCCATTGGGTCCACAAAGCTACCGCTTGATGATGCCGTCCTGTTTTACCAGTGGTATGACTTTTCGATTCGTTACTACGAACCTGAAATTCGCGAACGGACCGGGAGAGTGCTGACCAAAATGCGAGAGGGCAAAGGGCTGCCGCCTAACGACATGGTTGTCGATCGAATCAAAGCCGCGCCCATTGAAGAGTTGGTCTCATTCCTGATGCGAAACGATCGAGAACAATTTGGACAGATCCTCTGTGACAACATCGCGGAGAAAAATATCGGCATCGACTATCTACGAGAGATTGCTTCCGATGAAGCGAGATCAATCATTGATCAGCCCGGATTCACTGACGCCGACCGACGTGAATTGATCCTGAAATGGATCGAGACCGCCAACCAAGCGAGGTTCCCCATCAAGGAGGCAGCCTTGCACGCATTCTACGATGAACTTGGAGATGATCAGCGAGATCAACTGGACAACCTGCACCCCGATCAGTGGAACGAAACGATCATGCGGATGTACTGGGAGAAAAACGTCGGCCAACGATCGGCTCCTTCGGAAGTCGAAGCGTTTCAAAAGTTCCTACAGCAAAGTGGCTGGGAAATCGAATTCGGTGCCAACGAAAACGATCAGTAGACGATCCCAACACAAGCCCGAAGCGCGAGCGAGTGGTCGTGCCGCACTTCCAACACCATTGGCAACAAAAAAAGCGAACTCCGTAACTGAAGCTCGCTTTTTATAGTTCTCAGATCGGTCACTCTACAGCGATTCGAAGTTGTCGAAGCTGAATGCGATTCCCTGCTGTGGGAAAATTCCATAGATCGTATTTGTTAGATACTGATTGACCGCTTCTGAAAGTCGCTGGATCGGCTTCTTTGGAATCAGCACGATGTCTGAATCACGCAGCCAGATTTCATCCGACGGATACGGACGACGTCCATTGAGCGCCCCACCGAGGTCGAGTCGAGTTGCGATCAGTTGCCAGTTTGCGTCGCGGCGGAACACAACCACCTGTCGCAAGTTGCCTCCGTCGTTGAATCCACCCGCCAGAGCGATAGCTTGCACGGCACTCGTCGGGCCTGTCAATTCAAAACGTCCGCCTTGAGGGACTTCTCCAACAACATAGATGAATCGAGGTGCTCGCTGAGTTAAAATGGGAGTTACTTCAATACCACCGAAATACAGACGGTAGCGAGCGTTGACTTCGCGTCCAATTTCGTCCAACGTCAATCCGATCGCAGGCACGCTGCCAACCATCGGAAGCTGAATTGTACCGTCGGGCGAAACGAGTGCATTCCGAGACTGACCACCCGCTCCTTGACGAGCATCAACGGCGAAACGAAGTTCCTCCAGAGGCGTGTCGCCCTGAAGAACCTGCACGACGATCTCAGGGTTTTTCACGTATTTGATGTAACGATCGTTGAGCTCACGCTGAATGTTATTGATCGTTTTTCCAGCCGCACGAACGACACCAACAAGCGGAAGAGAAATCGTGCCGTCGGAAAGAATTTGGACGGTTGGCTGGTTCAAAGTTGAATCCGTTGTCGACGTGACCTGAATCGTATCGCCAACGAACAATCGGTAAGGTTCATTGCTGCGACGACGCGTCAACAGATAGACGAACTCCAACTGATCGCCGATGCGAATTCGATAATCTGGAACATGAGGAGTTCGAAACGGACCAATGTACTCACCGTAAGAATACTGCTCGAAAGGCCGCTGCTTGGCATTCATCCAACGTGGCTCTCGAAGCAATTTAGACTTTGTATTTTGATCAACCGCATACATCGATTTAGATGCCATTTGCGGAGCCCCTTGACCGTAGGAAGCTTGGCTGACGTATCCCATCGGTTGGGCGTAACCGGCACTTGCAACGCCCGTGTCACATCCGCAATCCGAACCTTGGCACAATTTTACCTGGCTGTCACGAATCACACCGTCATCCTGGTTTGGCCATGAAACCGCTTCGTAATGTGCGGTGCGAACTTTGCTTGGCTTTTTCGACTTCAGTTCCGATGCCACGAGGTCAATTTCAGCTGTCGCGGGCCGAACACTCCTATCAACGGTCGTGTCTGACGCAGGTTCGGCGACGCGAACACGATCTGACGTTGTGGTATTGTTCATTGCGACAATCGCAACTAGCGTCAAACCTAAAAAAGTTGTTGCCAGTGTCAGTTTAAACATTGCCTTGATGGTCATGGCGTTTGGCCTCAGTCTCGTGCATTCGTTGCGGGATTGAAATTCGAGTAAGCGTCGATCGTTGGTCTTGATTTCTCAGACTAGCGGCGATCATTCTTCGGTACAAAAAGCGAACCGATGCGTTCCACAATAGACGGCTTGCCTTCTGGCTCAACATTGGTGACCGGAGCAATTGCCGGCTGCGGCGTTGATGTCACGGTGGCTTCCGGGTTTTGCACTGGGCTGCGAGCAATAAACTCTCCCGGCTCCATCCATTGAATGGCTGCTCCAGGAATTGCTTCTATCATTTGGCGATGAAGTGAAGTCTGGTACTCATTCATCGCAAGATCAGCCAACTGCATATCGTATTGCGTACCCTTGCGCTGATGAACCTTCGCAAGATTCGCCCAGCTCTGAGGCACCTGTTTGATTTTTAGACTCTCTTTGAGATACAGCTCCGCATTGGCGAGTTGACCATCGCGTGCCAGCAGAACTCCCAACTCATTGGCACTACGGAAGTTGTGTGGATCGGCAGTCAGTGCCGCGTGATGGAAAATAATTGCTTCCCTCATTTCGATCGATTCCGGATCAGGATTCGAGTGAGCCGAGATCGACCGCATTTTTCCAAGGCAGAAGAGTGCTTCTGCGGCGGCAGCATTTTGCCCACCGCAGCTTCCTAACTGGAGGCCTGCGTATTCAAGGTAACGTCGAGTCGCGGCGGAAGCAGTCATCGTTTGAGCTTCAGTTTGCCCAATCAGTTGAGTCTCATGTCCTTCAACGATTGCTGCAACATTCATAATGATTTGTCGTTGCGGATCTTCGACTTTAAAGTCAGAAGCTTCCCGAATCGCCAACAAACCGTTTCGCATTGCGGTGGTTTGATCGTTGGTGCCGGTCGCCATGTCACCAGACTCAGCAAGGACTCGAAGCGCTCCGAGGAATTCTTGACCTGCGGCCTCGGTCGCGTTGCGACGAGCAAGAGATTTTCCGTATTCGATATGATGAACTGCTTTTTGTAATGCAGCATCACTGACTCTGCCCGGAGTTGCTGCCGGCGGCATCGGTACTGGCCGCGCCTGCTCTGGTTGTGCGTACTCTGGATGAGCCAATTCTGGTTGAGCGTACTGTGGCTGCACGTACTCCGTTACCGAAGCTTCGGTCGTCAAGTCGACCTTGGTTTCGATCATTGACTCTGCGTTATCAGTTTCGAGTTCCTCAGCCTTGACTGGAATAGAAACGACACGTTCTTCTACGATTTTGCCGCTGGTACGCGAGTACGGATTGATTTTCCACTGCGGGTCTTGTGAATCCGTTACCAGCTCTGGGCTGACGACGGGGGTTTGATCGTCTTGTTCAATTTCCAAGTCAATCGTTTGACCAGCGTCTGCGACAGCTTCTTCGAGAATCAACTCGTCCTCGGCGAACAAAGTTTCCTCTCGCGACAAAGCGTCCTCAAGCTCGGCAACGAGACGATCAATTGGAATTTCTTGCAGCGTTTGAACCTCTGGAGTCACGTCGAATTCGTTGCTCTGGAGCGAAGTCCTGTCGTCTTCCAAGTTGGCTTGATACTCATTCGATTTTGAACTTTTGGGTCCAGAACGAAACGCAGCCAAGAGAACTGCACACATTCCAGTGCCAACAAGAACTGTCATCAGAAAGCGTCGCTTCGAGATCTTCATTACGGGGCCTCAGACTGCAAGTTTGACGCGTCAAACAATTCGCGTCGTGCATCTCGTATCGGCCGATACGATTGTTCAAGCAGAGCCGGTACTTCCGATTCTGCGGTTTTCTCGGCTTTAATGGAGGGCGCGATCGGAACAATCGGCACACTTTAACAGGACAAACGCCCTACTTTCACATGAGTGCATGCAGTCGCAGAAGCCGCTCATTTCGGCTGTAGTTTGTGAGACGCAAAGATTCGACGCGGTGACGACTACTGGATTCGCTCGAGCGTGAAATATGAAAGTGGAATTCGCAGTGGACCGAAATTCGCGGTCACTCGACCAAGCAGATGGTTGCGATCGAGTACAACCAACTTGTCCACGAGTAAACGGACCGGATCCGTCTTTTTGTTGGCTCCGTCACGATAGTTAAAAATCACTCCGTGTTTGAACTTTCCTGTTCCTCGCGGAGCTTGAACTTGAAAGTACCCTTGTCGCGAGACGTATCCTTCTTCCGGCATTCCGGCGACCGGAGCCCAGCCAATGGTCCGCAACAGATCGTTGGAGACTTGCTCGACCAAAATATTATCGCCACGTATATCGCACGGAGTTGGCGTGACTTCCTTAATGAATTGACGATAGCCCACCAGCTCAACAATCCCTTTGTTGACACCTCGCCAGCGTCCAATGAGTTCTTGCGGCGCCGGGGTTCGCCCTTCAGTAAACATTTTCCGATAGTCAAACAGACTAAAATTCCGCGTGTCCATCACGTCGACACTTCCTTGAGAATTCGGACGCTCCAATTTTGTCCGCCACGATGCCCCTGCGCCGTTTCGTGTCATCTGCGCCTGAACCAAAGCGTGCTTATGAAGCGGCAACTGATCCCAAGACTCCAATTTCGTTTGGTTTTTCGGATTGTTGTCTGCCGCTTGTCGAAGACGGGAAAACTGAGCCATAGAAATATCGCTCAGCGAAATAAAAACGGCTACCAAAACAACAAGTTGTGCGATTCGCTTCATCTGATTCGTTTCAATCAATTAGAATGGACAGACTCAATTTCTTTCGTCCAACCCCCAGCGAACTCGGTCGCAGAAACCGACTCTTTGGTGTAACCCGTCCTCAAACGGTCCTTTTGTTAAGGTTATTCAGATTATGACGGCTGCAATTGAGAACTTCGGGCGCAACGTTCAGTTCGAACCGGGCTCGACTTACAACGTTGAATCGGAAGCAGAAGTGCTGGCAATCTTGCAAGCGAATCGCGGTCGGCGCATTCGAGCGATTGGCTCATTGCACGCTTGGAGCGACGTCGCCAAAACAGATGGCGTCGTGATCGAAATGAGATCACTGAACTCGGTCGAAGTTGCCTCTGACCAAAAATCTGTCTGGGTCGGCGCGGGATGCAGAGTGAAACGGTTGCTTCAAAAGTTAGCTCGTCACGGTCTAACACTTCCGTCGGTCGGCTTGATTGACGAACAAACCGTTGCTGGTGCCACCGCGACGGGAACGCATGGATCTGGCAGCAACAGCCTTTCACATTTCATCAAAGCCGTCCGCGTCGCTCACTACGATTCCGATGGCAAGGCAATATTGACGACGATCGATTCGGGAGATGAAATTCGCGCTGCTCGATGTTCGTTGGGGATGCTGGGGGTGATTGTCGCGATCGAGTTTCAATGTCGCCCGCAATACAACATCGAAGAACATGCTCGAGCACATAAAACGCTCGACGCGGTAATCGCGATGGAGTCAACGCATCCGCAGCAACAGTTCTATCTGATGCCTTGGGCTTGGAACTACTTTGGCCACCACCGCGTTGAATCAAAAGCGCCTCGCAGTCGATTGGCGACACTCTATCGCCTCTATTGTTTCTGCGTGATTGATGTTGGTTTGCACGTGGCCGTGACGTTGCTTTCGCGGACGCTAAAATCGGCTGCGGCTATTCGATTCTTCTTCAAACGGATTTTGCCATGGACGATTATCAATCGCTGGAAAGTCGTCGATGACTCGCACGCGATGCTAGTGATGCAGCACGACCTGTTTCGCCATATTGAAATCGAAGTCTTCGTGCCTCGCAGCAAAGTCCAGCAAGCGACGGATCTGTTGACCGACATCGTTTGTGTCTTCGGAGGTCGACCGAAACAAAAACCTAGCCAAACCGATGAACTTTTGGATTCCGCAAACCAAAAGGAATCGCTCGATTTGCTCTCGGGCAGCTATTGCCACCATTATCCGATCTGTTTCCGCCGCGTCTTGCCTGACGATGCGATGCTGACTTCGACTGCCGAATCAGACACCGCAGCTTCCGACGAGGACTGGTATGCGATCAGCTTTATCAGCTACCAATGTCCTGCAGATCGTGACGGTTTCTTCAAGTTCGCCAATTTCATCGGTCCGTTGATTGCTGAACTTTTCGGTGGCCGTTGTCACTGGGGAAAGTTTAATCCACTGGACGTCAATCAGAACGCTTGTCTCTATAGTGAGATGGATCGCTTCAAAGAAGTCGTTCAACATTTCGACCCCGAGAAAGTTTTCTCCAACGCTTGGCTGGACGAAGTCGTATAGCACTGTCAAACAAATGCCCGACCAAAACAAGAAACGACGATCATTGGCTTTGGCTGGCACGACGATTCTGTTCCTGCCCAGCATGCTGTTGGCCAGATTCGCGGCTCAAAGTTGCATCAACACAATTACTATCGACAGCGAGACCGTTTCGAAGCGTCGCGTTTGGTATGCAAACCTTCTCCGAATTCCCGGCAACCTAATTCTTAGCTTTCGCCGAGCACCTGTGAAAGTCTTGACGACCAAACGGTGGTTCGAGCGAGAGCAACTTCTAAGCGATGCGACCGTTTCGCAAAACGAGCTGACGTTGAAAAAGCTCAACGGCATCCCACTTTGCCAATATTTGGCCAGCGAAGAATCAGCCGAACGGAAACTCGCCGCCATCTCTGCCGCTACTCGCTCGCTCTTTGAATTCCATTTGCAGAACAACCAAAGTCACGGTGACGCCTCGGCAGCCAACGTCATGATCCATGTGCAACCTGGCCGTTCTCTGTCTGCAACTTGGTTCGATTTCGATGTCGCTCACAAAGACTCCGTTTCCGACATCGTGCGACGAGCGGACGACCTACGAGCTCTTCTCTTTACCTCAAAAAAATGGCTAACGACCGAGGAATTCTCGCAGCTATTCGCAGGTTCTGAATCACCTTACGCGGACGAAGAGGTTTGGAAAGAACTGACCCATACCATGAGCAATCCTTTTCAACACTGTGACATCTTTCACCTCGCTCAGCTATTGCGAGCGAAAGCTTCGCCGGATCAAAGTTCCTGAGGCGGCTTGCGAAGGTAGACCCAAACAAATCCGGTCGTAATGTTGTTGACGAGTTTATTTGCCTCAGATTCAGATATTCCAGCGGCTGCTTGGAGGTCCTCTTCCGTGACACCATCTTTCAATTCCATCACGCTCGAACAATCGCCGATCAACAGATCCAGCCATCCATCAGAATTAAAGTCAGTCGCCCAAACTCGTGTCGAACCACCCATTTCGAAACTGGCGCTGTCGATCCTTTGAGTCGACGAAAGGGCAGACGAATCGCCTAGCGGAATCAGTATTTGAAACGGTTCGTATTTTGGAGCGGATCGCGATCCTACATTCTCCGAAAGGAATGCGCCACCAACACTCGAACCACTGATCAAATCCAAATCGCCATCGTTATCCCAATCAGCCAAATGAGGAGCAGAATGCTTTGCGGGCGAAGGTAGGCGAACCTGCATCGCGACGGAATTCGAACTGATCATTGGAGCGGCACCAGATTTCGCCAAGTTTTCGTGAAAGTAAAACTGATCCAAGTTTGATCCAACAACCAAGTCCAGGTCACCATCATTGTCAAAGTCAACTGCGTGCTGATGAGTGCAGAAATTCTTGACCTTCAACTGCATGTCGCTCGATTTTGTGACTGCCACATTTAGAACCGGATTGCCTTCCATGTCATTCATCGTTTCAGCGGCATCGAATTCGACCCCACCGCTGCCGCGTAGAAACTGAAGGTGCCCCGCTTGAATCCCTGGTGTTAAGTAGCTTCCCGAAAGAATGTCGAGCGTTCCATCCTGATCCCAATCCACAAACTGTGGAGTCGAACTGGCACATCAGGAGACACCGGGAACTTCGGCTCGCTGGCCGTCGCTGGAAATCCATTCCAGATAACCAAACTTCGGAAGGGCTCCTGAACCTGCTTCGTTGCGATAGAGCTGCATGTTGCCGCCGGTGAATTGACCCACGACTAAATCATCATCACCGTCGCCGTCAATATCCGCCAGCGTTGGACAAGCGTAGCCGGGCGATTCGACGGCGATAAAACTTCCGTCGGATGATTTGAGCCGATACGGTTTCTCGAATTCAACGTTGGCAGTTCTCGCGGAAGTATAAAGAGGCAAGTTCTCCGCTGCGGGTACAGCTTTTACGCCAACTGTTGAACTCGCATTCTCACATCCAGCGAGCCCCAATGACAGGGCTGACGTCCCAAAGGCCGCTGCCACAAAAAGACATCGATTCAAAATTAGTTTCATGGTTTGCTTCCCAGCAAAATTTTTGGTTTGTATTCCGAACCGCAAACATACTTGGTTGACAACCAACACAAGCTTTCGCAACTAATGGCTCTGCTCTTTGTTTTCCGCATTCTTCAAATCCGCCAGCCAAGCTTCCGTGTTTTGCGGATCAGCTTTGCGGCAGATGGCTTCCAACTGATTTGCGATCGGCCAAATCTCGGCTTGCCATTGTTCGTGTTCAATGTCCGGCGGACAGAGCTGAGCCATTTCATCGATCAGCAAAACGAAACGAAGCAGGTGTCGCAAGATCATGCCTTCCTGTTTCTGTAACTTATTGCTGGTGATGTATTTGTTGAAGTCCTCGCCGTAGTTAAGAACTTCTCCGACGACCCAAACTGGCGCGATTCGTAAATCGTCGACGTACGGAAAGTCGAACTGAAAAAGCCGTTGCAACTTGTGCGGCAAAGTCAAAACCGGAACGTAGTCATCGTCCCAAGGCTTCGGAGCATCTTCGTCGTCCTGATTCTCGCCAAGCTCTTCAGCCGTCGCGAGCCCCATCTTCAAAAGCTGGCTATCAAGCCGCGTTGTTTGCAACGGACCTGGCGGAAGTTCGTCATGCCGAGGAATGCGAATCGCTTTCCCAACCGAATACGACAGCTGCAACAAACTTTCGAACGCCATGATGCGTTCGTTCCGATCCGCGATGCCAAGATGATTCATCAAGAACAAAGCGTACAGTGGATGCACACCTCGCAGCAGCAACAACGCATTCATCGATTCGGTCGGAGTCGCCGTTTTCGCCTCGTAGTCATCGAGCGGTGATTTTGGTTTCGCTGGTTCTTTCTTTTTGGATTCGTTTTCTACCAAAGGGGCAGCCTGCCCAAACGTTAGCTGCTCGGCGAGCGACTTCTCTTCGTCAATCGTGCTTTCGGGTTCGCTGTTGTCTTCGGACTCTTCTTCGGCGTCGGCCGTTTCCTTGTTCATCAGAGCCATCGGCGGTTTCGGATCAAGCGTGATGTAGCCGCCCCGCCACAGCGTGATCAAAGCGCGATCAAGAGCACGTTGCTGAACTTTGCGTCCTTTCTCGTCGAGCAACCGTCCGTTGATCAGCTTGCGAATTCGTTCAACGTCCGGCGACGCGTCGAGCAAGTAAACCAACAGCCGCCACGACAACGGACCTCGACTGGCAAGGTCAGCCGAAGGAGCAACTTCCAATTGTGCGAACTGTTGCTGGCTCCAGTACTGCACGTCTTCGCGTCGTTTGGGCCGTTTCTTCTTGAGCGCCTTTTTTGCTTTTCGCAGCCCCGGATCTTTGGTGTCCTCGGGAATCGAATCGTATTTTTCTTTCCAGCGACCGATGCGAACGTCATCTTCGTGTGGCAATGCAAAGACAAAACCCTTGTCGTCAAACTGCGGCCGCCCTGCCCTGCCGAACATCTGGTGAGCCGAACTGGCTTCCATCAATTTCTTTTTCTTCGGCGGACCTTTGAGCAGCGTTGGCAACACGACACTTCGCGCGGGCAAATTAATTCCTGCCGCCAAAGTTTCCGTGCACACACAAATGCTCAGCAACTTTTCCTGAAACAGCTCTTCAACGACTCGTCGGTAGCGAGGCAGCACACCCGCGTGGTGGACTCCGATGCCACGCATCAACAATTGTTTCAGCTTTGGGCCGGCTCCTTGCGACCAATCGTATTCATCAAGCCGATCCGAGAGCTGTTTTTGCTGGGCGGGCAGAACGCATTTTTTCCCTTTCAGCATTTCTCCCACGGTCCAACATTGCTCTCGGTTGAAACAGAACAACAACGCCGGCGTGTAGCGAGTCGTCTCGTCGCCGGTGATCATGGATTCCACGAAATCACCCAGTAACTCGTCTTCGACCCAACTGAACGAAAGCGGTACTTTGCGATCATGCGATTGAACTAACTTCAATCTTCGATCGTGCACGCGGGACAGCCAGCTACCAAATTCCATCGCGTTGCCAACAGTTGCCGACAGGAGCATCGTTTTCACGTGACCGGGTAGGAGACTAAGTCCGAACTCCCAGACGATGCCACGTTCCCGATCATTGAAGCTGTGGAATTCGTCCATCACGACAGCCCACACGTTATCGAAGTTAAACGCTTCCTCGTGCAGCAATCGGTTCAGCAAAATCTCTGCAACGACGACCAGAATTTTCGCTCCCGGATTCACCTTTCGGTTTCCGGTAACCAGCCCGACGTCATCGGCGCTGAAGCCCCACTGAACGACCTTCTCCTGAATCTCATGAAACTTCTGGTCCGTCAACGCGATCAATGGCGTCGTGTAGTAAGCCTGTTTGCCAAGCTTAAGTGCTTCGTAGAGTGCGGCTTCTGCAACCAGCGTCTTGCCCGTGCCAGTCGGCGCACACATCAGCACACCTTGCTCTTCGGTGAACCAAGCCAGCAGGGCTTCCTCCTGCACCGGATATGGATCGAATGGGATCAAGTCGAAGTAGTCTTCTGCAATCTCGTCGCGTTGTTTTTGCAGGTCGTCCAAAGTTTGCTCTCAGCGTGTAAATATTACAAGGTTGGGTCTTGGGTTCAAAATATAGCGTAGACATCGAGCTAGAAGACCTCTCATAGCTTAACAGAAATGTCGCCTGAACCATTGCAGCCTACTATGCGTATAGCACTCGCTGGTGGCTGTTACTGCGTCAAAATAAAAAGGAGTGAAGTTATGGCAACGTCACGACGAAAGCAAAACACGGACATTACAAGAATCTGTGGCATTCTGTTCCTGGAAGTCCTGGCTGCGATTGTGCTGTTCAATTTGGTTGGGTTTGCTCAGCTGCAAAGAACGGAACTGGAAAATCCAGTCACCAAAGATCTTCCAACGATGTCATCGGTTGAATCCAACATTCGCGAGCCGTATCCCTACCCAGAATCGTTGAATTTCAGTGCGGAAAAATCGCTGCCCAAAGTTGCCGTCGGTCGCTACAATGTCGAAGGTAATTTCTAAAATCACTGCGGAGACTTTTCCATGGCCAGCGTCCAAATTCCTGATGAGAATCGCGAGATCAAAGATCCAACTGAAATCGCTGACTTCCTCAAACCATTTGGAATCGTCTATGAGCAGTGGGATGTCGCAGGTCGCATCGGCCCTGACGCCACGAACGAAGAAATCTTGGAAGCTTATTCTCCTGAGATCGAGCGTCTGAAAGCCGAACATGGCTTCGTCACGGCGGACGTGATCAATGTCGTGCCGGAAACGCCCGGCTTGGATGACATGCTGGCCAAGTTCGATAAAGAACATCTGCACACAGAAGACGAAGTTCGCTTCACCGTCAAAGGCAGTGGCATCTTCCACATCAATCCGGAGTCGGGTCCTGTTTTCGGCATCACCGTTGAGTCGGGAGACTTAATCAGCGTTCCCAAAGGCACGCATCACTGGTTCAACCTTTGTGGCGACAAAACGATTCGCTGCATTCGTCTGTTCGAGGATGTTACAGGTTGGACACCACACTACATGGAAGATCCAGTTCACGAAAGTTACTCGCCACTGTGCATGGGCCCTTCGTATCTTGAAGGCGGCGAAGGTGATGGTTTTAAGACCACCATCGAAATTTAAGTAGCCGGAACATCACCTCCCGCGGGGAGGATCGGAGCCTAAGCGACGGGGAGGGCGCAGCTCCCAACGCATTCCATGGCTGGCCTCCCTATCCACTCGTTCCTCGTGTCTGCCCCTCCCAGAGTGAAGGTGTTCTTCTATGCAAATTTCACTCAACGCCGACGTCGTGCTACTCGACATCGAAGGCACAACTTCGTCAATCGACTTCGTCCATGAAGTCATGTTTCCGTTCGCCCGTAAACGCGTACCGGAATTCGTCGCGTCGAAATGGGATTCGGACGAGCTCAATGGTTGCATCAAACTATTGGCCTGCGACCTTGGTGAAAGCTCAGTCGAATCTTGGCTGGCAGGTGACGCGAAAACGAACCAGCAAACCGTCGTCGACGCCGTCTGTGGCATGATCGACAACGACGTCAAAGCTACGGGGTTAAAACAACTTCAGGGAATCATTTGGAAGTCCGGATTCCACAGCGGCGAAATGGTGGCTCACCTTTACAGCGACACCGCTCCAGCACTACAGCGATGGAAAGAACAGGGCCTCGACCTACGAATTTATTCATCTGGCAGTATCGGAGCTCAAAAACTGTTCTTCGGCCACAGCATGGCAGGTGATTTGCTCAACCTGTTTTCGGCTCACTACGACACAACGACCGGTCCGAAAAAAGAAGCCGAAAGCTACCGAAAAATTGTCGCCGACGTTGGCGTGGAAGCAAACCGAATCGTTTTCGTCAGCGATGTTGCGGCGGAACTTGATGCCGCTACCGAAGCGGGACTACAGACCGTGCTCAGCATCCGACCGGGAAATGCGGCGGTCGAAAACGTGGAAAACTACCAATCGATTGATTCCTTCGACATACTCAAACTTAACAACTGAAGAGTCTAAGACCGAACCGGTGCTTCGTGTTTACCGAACACCATTCGCCCAGCACTTGTTTGCAACATGCTGGTAACGGTAATTTCGATCTCTTTGCCGATGTGAGGTCGACCGTCTTCGATCACGATCATCGTGCCATCATCAAGATAGCCAACCCCCTGCCCCGGACCTTCGCCGGCTTTGACGACCTTCAGCTTGATCTTTTCGCCTGGCAAGAAGACTGGCTTTAGCGAGTTCGCGATCTCGTTCAAATTGATAACCGGAACGTTTTGAAGCTTTGCTACTTTGTTCAAGTTAAAATCACCTGTAACAACTTTGCCTTCCAGATGACGAGCGAGAATCAGTAACTTCATATCGACTGGCTGGCCCTGCATCTCAGGGAGCTCACGGTCGTACACTTTGAAGTCGATCGATGGATTGTTCCGCAATCGATCCAACACGTCGAGTCCGCGACGACCGCGAGAACGACGCATCTTGTCACTACTGTCGGCGATGCCCTGAAGTTCGGCCAGCACGAATCGGGGCATGACCAACTGGTTGTCAAGGATTCCCGTGTCGATAATGTCTGCGATGCGGCCGTCGATGACGACGCTGGTGTCAAGAACGTAAGGCTTGAGACCTTTCACATCTTTGCTGAATTCAACATACGGAATTACAAACCGAAAGTCTTCCTTCGTCTGCCAAAGCAAACTAATGCAGGAGTAACAAACCGAAGCACCGATAAACGTCACGATCACACTGCGTAAAAATTCCGGACGGATGCCAAGACTCTGAGCTTCGAGCATCCCGAAGACAGGCATCAAAGCAACGTTCAGCACGTACGTCAAAAACAGTCCAACCACCAAACCAAAGTAGACACTCGAGATCATGTCGATCCGCTTGTTGGTGATCAGCAAGTCAGCGATGATTGTTCCGACAGAGCCGAACAAAAAGATTCCAAAAATCACCCAGATCGCAACACGATTGGATTCTGAATCGCCCGTGGTCATTGAGCCATTGATGAGCGAAACGCCCAGACCGACAGCGACGATCAGAAAGCAGGTTCGTAGAATCCAAAGTGGCAAATTGTTCACAGTTACAGATCTCCGCGGTTGACGCCGAGTTTAAAAGGTTATCACTATTAGATAAACGACATTTCACGACCCGAAGTTCGCGGCAAATCCCGTTTTGTTGCCACAAATTCAGCGAAATTGCCGGTTATTCACCTGATTGAGCGGCAACGTTCTCGAATCGCAGTCAGAAGAGCATCCCAATATTCTTCATCCGTCGCGCGTCATTCTAACTCCCGACGCCGGAAGAATGTTAGCGAAGAACGTCTCATTGGCAAATTCTCTTATAAGTTTGCTCGCAAAAATGGTCCGTCATGCCAGCGATATATTCGACAGCCATTCGGCGTACACCGACCTTCTCGCTGCGAGCCCGGTACTTTTCAGGGAAAAGCTCCGGCCGCTGACAGTAGGTCGCGAACATTTCCTTCAGTCGCATTTGAGCACGCTGTCGCACTTCGATCAGATTCGGGTGACGATAGACGTTGCGATAAAGGAACGCTTCCAGCTCTCGTTTTTGATCTGCCAATTCATCCGTATGGTCAATCAGAAAGTCCGACGACATCGCTTCGACAGCGGAGCCGAAATTACGATCCTGAAGTTCGCCAGCACAATGCGAAATCAGACTCGTCACTTGTCGTTCAACGAGCTGATGAACGACAGCCTTTCGAGTCAAATCATCATTCAGATTCGAGTACTTTTCGCGGGCTCGTTTCAAGGCGTCGCGAATCAGTTGAACGGATGACATTTCTTCCAGCGTAACCAACTTTAGTTTGACCGCATCGTCAGTGTCGTGCGCGTCATAGGTCGTGCTGTCAGCCGCATCGACAAGCTGAACTTCCAACAGCGGCTTCGGGCCAACGGTGTTGGTTTTGTCAATTCGTTTCTTCTGGCCAGCCAACACTTCGAAAGTCAAATTCAAACCAGGAAACTCCTGATAGCGAATCTCGATCTCTTCCGCGATCGTCAGCGCGAACTGGTTATGAGAAAATCCACCTTCATCCGCGATACATTCATTGAGCGCATCTTCCCCGGCATGACCGTAGGGTGGATGCCCAATGTCATGCATCAAAGCAAGTGCTTCGATCAGATCCTCGTTCAACCCCAACACACGTCCAATCGTCCGTGCGATGGTGGCGACTTCTTGGGTATGGGTCAAGCGTGTTCGGTGATAGTCACCCATCTCTCCAGTGAAGACTTGCATCTTCCCCGATAGCCGGCGATAGGCTGAACTATGCAGGATTCGATCCCGGTCACGTTGATACGGTCCGCGATAGGGATGCTCCGTGCTGGGATGCTTGCGACCCTGAGAATCGCAACTGTGCATCGCGTACGGAGCAAGCAATGTGGCTTCGCGCTTTT
>CAZORS010000115.1:0-17511 GCA_964582025.1 uncultured Pirellulaceae bacterium
ATGGAGGCCATTTGCGTTTTGGTCATTGGAGTAAAGACCGATTCGGTCTTGGCACCCGAATCCGGTTTCGTCATTAACATAGTCATGGAACACCTCTAGTGTGCGACCTAGTGAAAAAAAGCACCGAAGGCAGGACGCGTTACCGACGGCAAGTTGAACGGAATAAACAAAGGTCACATGGTCGGCAGCCATCCGTTACCGACAGCTTTTTCGATTAGATAAACGGCGAGTTGCTTTTTCCCAGTTTGAATTTCGACGGAACCGGTCATCCCCAACCGCAGGTTGTCCCAATTCCCGAAATCCTCGTCCGAATTGATCTTTATCCAGACTCGATAGCCATCAACTAGAACGCTGGAACCGTCACCCATCGCCACCTCTTCTTGAACAAGGTCCGATGAAATTGTGGCAACCGTCGCGGACAAGGATCCGTTGATCAACCGGTCGATACCGTCGAATGAAATGAAGGCTCGATTTCCTTCTTTCACATTCCCAATCAATGAAGAGGGAAGAAAAGACTCAGCCATAAACCCAGGTTGAGACACGGTGATCTCCAGTTCGCCAGGCACAACCCAATCTCCTACACGAACGGAACAAGCAGAGACGACACCGTCGACCATCGCAACGATTTCACATTGATCGATCTTCATTTCAAGAAGTTGGATTTCACTATTCGCTGTCGACAGCTGCTTCCGCAGCCCGATTGTTTCGCTCTCTATCCTGTGAAGCGACTCCCTGTGACTGGACTTTAAGGATTTGAGACGCGACTTGATTTCAACAACGGTGGATTCTTGAATTGGCAGTTTGGCCAGCTCAACATCCTCTTTGGCTTTCAGATATGCCGCACGCAACTCGGCGACTTCAGACGCTGCGATCGCGCGCTGTTTCCTCAACTTCGAAGCTCGTTTTAACTCTTGCGCAATCCGATCTAGCTCTACCGCTGAGCGTTTGACTTTTATCTCGCGCTCGCTGGTTAGCCTTGAAACCAACTGCTGCTCATTTGAGAGTTTTTCTTTCAACTCAGCTTCTTCAGATTCATGCGTAGAGACCGAAAGCTGCGACTGCCGTTGCTTTGCGTCGATCTCCTTTTGCAGATTTTTTGCCCTTTCAATTTCCTGATCTCGACGAATGAGAAACTCCGAAGGATCAAGACGCACCAACATCTCGCCTTTGACCACAGCTTGTGACTCTTTGACGAGTACCTCGACAACTTTTCCACTTGTGGACGCGCTCGGATTCAAGGTTCCTTCGATTCGTTGCTCATTGCTGATTCGAGGAACAATTTTGACTACATGCGTGACAGACTCGTCGATCGTTGTCATCGAAGCCCAACCACCAAGCAGCACTAAACCGAACACCGATCGAAACAGCATCCCAGCGGCCGGCTTCCGATTGCGGGTGACTCGATAAAACTCCGACGTAATGTCCAGACTATGCCTCATACAATCACTCGGCTCCTAACTTGACCGGTTGAGCTTCTTCAAGCTGATCACTATTGTTTCGGAAACCTAATTTCGAATTGCAGGTAGATCCAAAGTTCAGAGACTCAGATGTTAAATCTGAAAAGAAATCCAACATGGCACGAACCTGAAATCTGCAATCTGGAATGGAAACCAGTTGCCGCGAAAACTGGCACACGACGGACGTGAACACACTGAGAAGGAAGAACACGATTATCGTGTGCCCCATACCATGCGTTTCATGCTGCAGCCCACCAATTAGCAAACCAGCAAACACATTGAGCCGACTGACCGCCATGTAAGACATTGACTCGGAGTTTACGCAGCGGTCGTGTTTCGAAACCGCATCGCCGTAGTCGATCTGATTCCATGGCAAGTCGGCAATAACTTCGTCCGCTGCCTCCGCCTTGGCCATCAGATAGACAAGCCCCATCTGGTTTCGATCTCGTGACTTGGCGGCATTTTTTCGAGCCAAACGACTTCGTTTTGCTTGCGCTAACCCAATCAACGGCAAAACAATCGACAGGGCGATCGCGTACCATGCCGCATAAAAGTCGAACCACGCCACAAACGAAATGTAGAGAATCAGATTGACTATGTGGCCGGGCAAACGAATACAATTTGTAAGAGAATTCGCCACGGCCGAGATGGCTTTGACACATCTTGCAGAAGTTTCGCGAAGACCACGTTTGGGATCGATCTCCGAGTTCTTGATTAATCCGGTCCCGAAACTAAATAGTGCAAGCAGCGTTCTGGACTTCACATCCGCGCGAATTATTTCTTGGAGTCTACCAATCCAAATATAGATCGCAGCACATACTGCGATGCCAGCCAGAAACCAAAGGTTGGGTTCACCGAGCATGGAACTGCTGAAAAAATTCTTCAGCATCAAAATGCCCATTAGCAACAACACCAATTGAAACCCCTCCCCAATGGCAAGCGCCAAGGCTGAATTCCATTCGTGAAGCAAAGCCCCAATCACAAATTTCTCGGGCTCAACTTCTTCGCCCACATCAAGGTTCGTGTAGTTAGGCTTCCGTTCACACAGCACCAAGTTGCCCGTGAAGACTGCAGCAAATTTGTCTGCACTGGCTGTCAACGCAGCGCCACCCATTGCTGGATCAAGATATTGCACACTCCGCTGGTCGGCCTTGAGCACGACAACGTAGTGGAGCTTCGATCGATCGAGGCGTATCATCGCAATTGCCGGCAACGGTGCCGCCGCAATCGAATCGCAGGGGCCTTGCACTGGTTGAGCCGAAACTCCGAACGATTCCAACGCATGCCGAACGCCTTCAATGCTTGTCCCGACGTTATCCAAATCCACCTGTCGGCGAACTTCCTTTGCCGATGGCACCGAAACATGCAGCTGAAAGCACATGGCTTTAATCGCCCAGATCGCGCAATCGTGTTCAGTCACTTGCCTTTCGATTGGACTCGAAAACAAACGCTTAGCGCGTCTGAAGTCAGTCATGTCATTGCCTCAAAATGCGATCTAGTGCTCAGCAAGACTTAAGCTTGCGCCGCAACGCATGCAGTCTTAACTCTGTCCGTCAAATCAATCGCACCACGCAGGGTGTGAATTTTCCACGCAAGATGAAGAACGCGTTTTGCTAGCATTCCGCCAGCGCAACTGGGCATAGAGTGGCGCCAAACCACAACACAAAGGCGAACTATCGCGGCTTGCTTGGTAAGACAAACTGCACTGACTGGGTGCGCCATGGAGTCTCAACGGACGGCATGTAGACGCAACCTGATTTGACTTTCACATCGATCGAGTCATTAAGATGATTGAGCAAATCCTGATGGCCTGCTCGTTGAATTTTTTCTTTGGCGCGTCGGATTGCGATGTCGATCGCCTTTACCCGCCTGACCAACTCGGGTTCTTGGATTCGTCGACTACCCACTGGTGTGAACGCTTTACGCAATTGTTCCTTGATTGCGATCCTTTCCGCGGCCAACTTCTCGATTAGATCCGCATTGGGAATCGACTTTGCACGTGCCATTTCGATTTCAATCTTCTCCATTCGATCTAGCATTTCGCCGCGCCCACGTTGATCAATCAGCACATCTGATTGGGCAGGAGCAAGACCCAAACGAGAGCTAAAAGCTTCTTGAACGGTCACCGCCTTGGGCTTCTTTCTTGCTCTACTTCCAAATCCATCGTAGAGCTCCTGAGGTGAAAATGACTTACCCGGGCTTGAGATCAGAAAATGAAGATACTTGATTCCTGAGATGTCTTGCGGATAGATTGTCTGGCCGTCAAATCGCAACACCCAACGACCGTGCTCAAAACAAAAAACGTTTTCATTGGACATCGTGCTTTGATCGATCACTGGAGCAGGTTCGCGATTTGCCATCAGAAGTAGATGGGGCCTGTTACCAGAGACTGGCCCCGCAGTTACTGCGACCTCTTCGCCCTTGCCGCCTACATCACCAACGCTACCCACATAACCTGAACCGTCTTGCACAACCAACCGCCACGCAGCCTCGGCTTTCGCAACCGGACACCCGTTCGCGACGAGCAGACTGACGTACTTATCACGAGCTACTGTTGCTTCTTCGTTCGTCCAACTTCGAATAAACTCACTCGCGATTTCTGCAAGCAGCGCCGAGCAAACTGGATGAAAATCTAAATACTGAAGCTTGTCCAAGCAGAATCCTTCTCGCTTTTCGTTGACTGGCATTGAGCGTTCTCTCATTGCATGACGTGCAATCGAGAGCGGCAAGCAATTCCCGCCTGCAACGCGCCAATTCATTCATGAAAATTCCACGGCAAGCGTGGCTATTAGTTGTAACGAAACCATTGCACCGATTCTTATCAAGAAAACCGAAATGCACAAAGTTTTTCTATATTGGCGAATCAATTTCAGGCGAGATCAACTCGGACAACAAAACTACAAAGATCTGAAACCGTTGTGACTTTGCCTTCGTCAAATATAATGAGTCGCATAAGCTAAACTTTGTCGCCAGTGGTCTCGTTTCAGACCTGTATCATGGCCCGATGCCACAACCAGAGAGAGGCGACCAAATCCGAAGAAGAGCGCAAACCAAGGTTCAAAGTTCGCAGAAGCTTGTATCCTCAGTGAGCCTTCTACATGGATTTCGCCACGTCAGCTCAGCCGGTTCGATCAATTCGTCCGCAGGCTCTGGCCCCCAACTGCCAGACGGATATCCGTACATCGGAATCGAGTCGTCGTTTGCCCACGCTTTAAGAATCGGCTCAACAAACTTCCAAGAATGCTCAACACTGTCACCGTGAGCATACAAAGTCGGATCACCCTTAATACAATCAAGCAGCAAACGTTCGTATGCCTCCGGGACATCCGTTTCCGCAAGATCGGAATAGTGGAAGTCCATGCCAACATTCTTGACGTTGAAGCCTTCACCGGGCACTTTCATACCAAACGAAAGTAGCAATCCCTCGTCAGGTTGGATCCTCATCACCAGCTGATTTTGATGCAACGAAACGTCACACTCTCGCTTAAAAATCTTATGCGGCGGACGTTTGAAAGTGATCGCCACTTCGGTGACTTTCGTCGGTAGCCTTTTCCCAGTCCGGATGTAAAACGGAACGTCAGACCATCGCCAGTTGTCGATAAAGAACTTTACTGCCGCAAACGTTTCAGTTTTGGACTCTTCAGGAACACCTTCTTCTTCACGATATCCGTTAACTATTTCGCCTTTAACCTTCGAGGATGTGTACTGACCCCGAATACAAAACTTGGCGACCTCTGATTCTGCAATCGGCCGCAAAGACTGAAACAACTTAGATTTTTCTGCTCGAATGGCTTCCGCCGACATCGAAATTGGAGGCTCCATTGCCACATGAGCAACAATCTGCATCAAGTGATTCTGCAACATGTCACGCAACGCCCCCGACTGATCGTAGTAGCCTCCGCGATTACCGACTCCAATTGGCTCAGCCGAAGTAATCTGCACGTGGTGAATATAGTTTCGATTCCAAAGCGGCTCGAAAACTGAATTGGCAAACCGCGTCACCAATAGATTCTGAACGGTCTCCTTCCCCAGATAATGGTCGATGCGATAGATCTCATCCTCTGGGAAGTGATCTTTGAGCGACTGATTGAGCTGACGAGCAGATTCACTGTCGTAGCCAAATGGTTTTTCGATCACCAGCCGACGAAAAGATCCTTCGCAGCGATTAAGCCCATGATCCGCCAAAAACGCAGGAATTTTTTCGTATAGAACCGGCGGCGTTGAAAGGTAAAAAACAAAGTTTCCTTCTGTGCGAAACGCGCCGTCCAATTCCTCTAGCCGCGTTTTCACTTTCGCATAATCTGCGGAATCATTGGTATCGATCGACTGATAAAACAATCGTTCTGCAAATGCGTCGACGACATCTTTCGGTTCATCAGAAACATCAAAAAGCTCGTTGTTCAACAAAGCCTTTTCACGGAAGTCATCGTCTGACAATTTACTGCGACTGACTCCCAACAGCGCGAAGTTCTCTGGCAACAATTTGTGCTTGAACAAATCGTAGATCGCCGGGATCAACTTGCGCCGCGTCAAGTCACCCGACGCACCAAAAATCACAAAGACAACAGGATCAATTTCCCGAGCGTTCATATCCGTATACCATTCAGGAGTGTAAAGTTGGGGCAGTTGAGAACCGCGTTTAGATCACGACTTCGCGGCCAAGTTCACGGCGAACTATGACCCATTGACCAGCGTGCATCAACCAGTGTGAACCAAGCATACTAAACGCGGCAGCAACCGTCGAAGCATACGCTTGCATGCTCTCGGGCGCAGGGCCAGCGAGCTGTTCTTCACTGAGTCCAGACAAGACTTCTGCGATCGCCTTACGCTGGTTCCGATACAGCTCCATCAGCTCAGTTTTCGGAACGAAGTCATCCGCATTATCACTGGCCGCAGCCTCTTTCGAGTACTTGTCTGCAAAACCTTCCGGCAGTGCAGGAATTGAACCTTCGATGCAACCGTTGCACATACCGTTGTCAGACGCAATCAAGTGACCTAGCTGCCAATTGATGTGGTTGCAGTCTGCGTGCGGACGGCGCATCGCCTCTTCGTTGGTCAAGTCTTCAAGATAGGCTCCGCAAATCATGTCGGCGGTATCGAGATTGATTTTAATGGCTTCAGTGGCGTTCATGATTTCCCTTTTCAATTAGACGTTGTACGAAGACGAAGACGTTGTTCCGCCGCGCCCTGTCCAATTCGTGTGGAAATACTCACCGCGATCCTTATCCAAACGCTCGTAAGTATGAGCACCAAAATAATCACGCTGAGCCTGCAACAAATTGGCCGGAAGTCGCTCCGTCCGATAACCGTCGAAGTAACACAACGCACTGCTCATCGCCGGCAGCGGAATGCCAAGCTTCACACCGGTCGCGATCACGTTTCGCCAAGACGCCTGAGCGTTCTCAACGGCTTTCTCGAAGAACGGATCCAGCAGCAAATTCGTCAGCCCAGAATTGGTCTCGAATGCATCACGAATATTGTTCAAGAACGCACTTCGGATGATGCAGCCACCTCGCCACATCATTGCAATGCCGCCGTAGTTTAGCTCCCAATCTCGCTCATCCGAAACGGCTCGCATCAATTGATAGCCTTGAGCATACGAAACGATTTTCGAAGCGTACAACGCTTGTTCGAGATCGTTTACGAAAGCTTCTTTGTCACCATCAAATGCTGCGTCCTTTGGTCCATCGAGTACTTTTGATGCAGCGACTCGTTCATCCTTAAGTGCCGACAAACAGCGAGCAAAAACAGCTTCGCCGATCAGCGTCAGCGGCTGACCAACATCCAACGCCGTGATCGCAGTCCACTTTCCTGTTCCTTTTTGCCCGGCCGTATCGAGAATCACATCAACCGTCGCCGATCCGTCTTCTTCGCGGAAACCGAGAATGTCACGTGTGATTTCGACAAGGTAACTATCGAGCACACCGGTGTTCCAACGTTTGAACACTTCATGCATCTCATCATTCGACATTCCGAGACCACTCTTCATCATTTGATACGTCTCGCAGATCATCTGCATGTCGCCGTACTCGATGCCGTTGTGAACCATTTTCACAAAGTGACCTGCTCCGCCGCGACCAACCCAATCACAACAAGGCTCACCCTTGTCGGTCTTGGCACTAATCGCTTGGAAGATCGGCTTCACATGTGGCCAAGCGTCGGGATTTCCACCGGGCATGATGCTTGGACCTTTGAGAGCTCCCTCTTCGCCGCCAGAAACTCCGGTGCCAATATAAAGGATACCTTTGCCTGCAAGGTCTTCCGTGCGACGAACGGAATCGGGGAACTCGCTGTTGCCTCCATCGATCACGATGTCGCCTTCTTCAAGAAACGGCAACAGGCCTTCAATAACTGCGTCGACCGGACCGCCGGCTTTCACCATGATCATCACGCGACGAGGACGCTTGAGCTTGCTGCACAATTCTTCGAGCGAATGAGTGCCGATGATCGGCTGCCCCTTGGCCCGTCCGTTGACGAAATTATCGACTTTGGCAGTCGTTCGATTGTAAACAGCAACAGTGAAGTCGTGGCTGGCCATGTTGAGGACAAGGTTTTCGCCCATGACGGCGAGTCCAATCAGTCCGATATCTGCGTCTGACAAGGAAAGTCTCCGGTTCGCTGCCAAATTTTGGCAACCGTAATGTATTTAAAGTTTGCCCGATATTTCACGGTCAAAACGAAGGCAAAATTGTAAACCATGTCCTGAGAGGGCGAAAGGTTTATCAGGGCGGCTAAACATCACCCATGATCCCAGATTCCTGTCGTTGGTTGCGGCATTGGGAACGTGACCTACTTATTCTGCTCGCTATTTCGTAAAATGACTGATCACTGACCACATCCAAACAATTCAGGACTTCGATGGAAATTTTGGGCGGACCACTATTCGCTGTCGCCGGTGCCGGAGAATCTCACGGCCCCGGAATCTCGACGATTACCTTCGGTTGTCCAGCGGGAATTCGGATCGATCGAGAGCGAATTCAACATTACCTAAACCGCCGCCGACCCGGATCCAACAAGCATGGGACGCCTCGCAACGAAGCCGATCAGGTTGTTCTGACCGCTGGCGTGTTTGACGACCGCGACCATGAAGCCATGCTGTCCGGTCCCGCAATCAAGATCGGCGATGCCGAATCGAGCACACCGACTTATTCGGCTGGTTTTGCAACCGGCGAACCGATCGCCTCGTTCGTTGGAACGGCTTCTTCAAAGAGTGCCCACTACAAACAGTTCGCAGGTCCTTCGGGCGAAGTCCGACCCGGACACACCGACTTGGTGAAACACCACCAATCCAAAGGCTTCGTCGACTATCGCGGCGGCGGACGTTCCAGCTATCGAAGCGCCATCAGCGACGTCGTTGGCGGATCGATCGCCAGAGCTTTCCTTTCTGAAACGTTTGGCACTCACTTTATTTCCAATATCGTTCAGGTTGGATCGCTGACGTCGAAGAAGCACTTCTCTGACATTTTTGATTCGCACGACGTTGCCGCAAAAGACATCGAAAATTTTGAGTCAACGCTATCGGAAGCTGAAATCTACACAATCGATTCAGAGTTCGCAGACTCTGCAGCGAATTTGATCATGGAGACTCGCAAGAAAGGTGACTCTCTTGGTGGCGTCGTCGAAGTGATCGCCGTGAACGTGCCGCCGCTCGTCGGAGCACCGCTGTACCAAAGCTTGAAACTTCGGCTCATGGGAACACTTGGCGGACTTCATGCCGTTCGCGCAGTCGAAGTCGGATCAGGACAGGACGTCGTAACGCGACTCGGCAGTGAGAACAACGATTCCATCCGTGGTGACGGCTACCAATCGAATCACCACGGCGGAATGCTGGGTGGAATCACAACCGGTCGACCGCTGGTGGCTCGGGTAGCGTTCAAGCCAACGTCAACGATCACGACGGCACAACAAAGCGTTCGCAAAGATCTTTCGGAGATCGATTACCAATTGGAAAAAGGCCGACACGATCCGTGCGTCGCAATTCGAGCCGGCGTTGCCCTTGAATCTCGCATGGCAATTGAATTGGCCAATGCTGTGCTGCAACATCAAGCCGGCCGAATCCATCAATCGGATTTCAAGTTGTTTTGATCGTCGAAACACAAGCCCGACGCGCAAGCTTGCGCTTCGGGCTCGTATTGCTACTAATCAGCGTCGCCGGGCGAATGATTCCGATACAGATGAAACGCACAATCGGGCCCGACCATTTTCATGGCCAACCTCGCAGGAATTTTGGCGCGACCATTGATCACCAATTTGCGATAGAGATACTTCCGCCGCGCGCCTTCGGCCAACGAGCCCAAGTCCCGCGGATCATTTTCGGAATCTGAAATTGATTGGGTTTCATCTTTCATGGTTTTATTACAATACCATTCACTATCCCCAAATTCCATTTCAACCATCAAAAACCGTGGCTGACCCAAATCATTCTCCTGACCCTGCATTCGCACCTGCACCCAACGTCGACATTCGCCCCACCGAAGCGAGACTCCTTGAAGTCGCTAAAACCATTCCTGGAAAATCGATTGTCGTTGTATCCATCGGACGCGCCCAATCAGCGTCGGCATTGGCCGCGGATCGCCCCAGAGCCAATGTGATCGCTTGGTACTTGGACAAATATCGATGTGAACTGGCGAAGGAACACAACTCCCGCAGCACCGACAATTTGAGTTTCGTCTGTCATGCCGATTGGCCGGACACCGACTCTGAAACCGTTGATCTCGCTTGCGTCGCCCTACAAAAGGGCGGCGAAGCGGAACTCAATCGAGAAATTCTCCAAACAGCATACGATCGCCTGAAGGAAGGCGGCGCTTTGGTAACCGCCATCGACAACCCAAAAGATAAATGGCTCATCGAGCAGATGCAAACCTTCGACAAATCCGTCAAGGTTCGCAAGTTTAAAGATTCGATCGTCTATTACGTTATCAAAAAGAAACCACTCAAGAAGCTTAAAGACTTTTCCAGTCAACTTGCGTTTCGTGACGAAGGCAACTTGATCCAACTGATTACGCGACCGGGCGTTTTTGCTCATCGACAATTCGACAACGGTGCCCGTCAAATTTTAGATCTCATCGAAGTCTTCCCGGAATGCAACATCATCGAAATCGGCTGCGGCAGCGGCGCCATGTCATTGGCGTTGGCAAAACGTGATCCTTCGGCAAACATTTTTGCCATCGATTCTTATTCCCGAGCCATCGATTGCGTTCAGCGCGGCGCGGAGATCAATGAGCTTTCCAACGTGACCGCCGAACTGAATCACGACGGAATGATCGGCAAGGAGAGGGTAGGGCAGTTCGACATGGCGCTTGCGAACCCGCCGTACTACGCCGACTTCCGCATCGCACAGCACTTCATTGAAACCGCAGTTCGAGCTTTACGAATCGGCGGCCGGCTGGTGTTGGTCACACGTAAGCCTCAATGGTATCGCGACAATCTTGGTCAGTGGCTGGATGAAGTCGAGGTTTTCGAGAGTCGCCGATATCACATCGCAACCGGCATTACGCGTCGATAAAGTTAGCAAGAGTCGCAATGATTCTGGGAACAACACCGGTATGGCGACACTCTTGGATTTGACGACGAACCTTGCTCCAACGTGATAAGATTGAGTTACACAAGTCGAGCACATTGAGTTTGTTTCAATTCTAGGTATGAGCCGTGCGATTTTCTGTTCTGAACATAATCTTGCTAACAACAATTTTCGCACTTTCGACATTCATTTGGGTGCGCAATAGTGAATTCAAAACATTGCGCTTGCAAAACGAAGAGTTTGCGTCCGAGATCGGAGTAATCGATGGCAGGAACAAAGATTCAATTTACGTGCGACCATTGATGGCAAAAGGCGGATTCAACTCATGGCGTTTTCGAATCCAGAAGCCGTCGCAGGACTTCGAGTATTGCATGGGCATTGTGAATTGCACTCAATTGGGAAAACCAATCATTCCCTCGCAGTCCCAAGGTTACTTTCATGTTATCGAAAGCGATGTGGCGCAGGAAACAGAAGTCGCTGTCAGTTTGTGGCGGGGTGCTGAATCGAGATGGTTTGTAGCGTTCCAAGAATTTCAAGGAGCAGCCAGCAAAGCACCTTCGGCAACTCGCTTGGACGTTTTTCCGGATGAGATCATGTCACAAGTTTTGCAGATTCAAAATGGAATGATTCAAAACAAACTTTCGCTTCAGTCATTGGGCACGCAAGAAAACGGGAGTATATCCGAACACGCTCGCGACGAGACGGTCAGCCTAGTTTTATCGGCGGCGCTTCAGCCCATGGATTACCGCAGGGCATTTGTCGTAGTGCTGCGTCGGCGAACCGACCGCGAAGAATAAGCCGGGGCAAAGGCAAACGACTTTGCTCAACGACTTGCCATCCAAAACTTACTCTCCTCGGATCGCTTCACGTTCAAGGATACGGTCAGGCATATTGAATTTCAAGATTGCACACGTAACCTCGCCGATCGGAGTCAACGTCGCAATCAAGTCGCCGTCCCACTTGAAGTGATCAGACCACCTATCGATTCGTGGATTGAAAAACCTGGTAAATTCGTTGGTCGAACGTGTGATTGAACCAACATCGGTCCCTTTGAATCGATTGCAAAATGCGCAGGCAAACGCAAGGTTAGCGTCAATGGTAAGACCGCCATGTTTCTCGGAAATGACGTGATCAATTTGGAATCCGAGAAATGTGTCTGACTCCTTGATCAAACAGTATTCGCAGACACCGTCTCCCCGAGCCTCAACAACCCTCCGAATCTCAGCGGGAATGTACGACGTCATTGTTGAACAATCTTGCGCGCTTTGGCTTTGGCCAACCGCATGATGTGCTCAAGTTTTAGAAAGTGATCAAGTTCAGCTTTTTCTTCTGCAGAAAGATCGCCTGCTTTTTCTTTTGCAATTAGATCGGCAAAACGCTGCTTCGTTTCGTCCGAAGGCACAAAGTTTGCGACGGAAGCCGGTGTGGTTCCTGCCGCAATGAAGTCTACGATTTCTGAGTAGGATCGATTCATTCCTTCATTTTACCAAAACCCGCCTGAAACCCCAAATGCAGCATTTCTGCAATGATTCTCGAAAACACCGCCGTTAGCAGAGGCCGCGAAAAGCATGCAACATCAGGCGTTTTCCTCTTCGTCCGGCGCGAACGCAACGTCGTAGAATTCTCCGGCTAAGCCAACTTCGTCGCCGATCGTTAGCTTCTTGCGGCGGCGCGTTTCAACCTCACCATTGACCGTCACCTCTCCGCCTTGAATTAATAGCTTTGCTTGGCCGCCGGTCGGCACTCCGCACAGCTGAAGAAACTGGTCGAGCCGAATCGCCATCGGCGCGGCCTCCGCGGTCGGCGACTCGACTGGCTGTTCGGACGGGACTTCGCTTGGCTGTTTTTCTTCGGTCATTATGAGCTTTTCTGTCGTTCTAGGTCGAATCCGCTGGGCATATTCCGTGGCGAATTCTTCCAATATCCGGTGCGATGAGGCGAATTATGGTCGAATCTTGAACGAAAGTAACCCTGAAAGATGCAAACACAACCAACCATTGTGACGATTCTAACGGGCCAAACGTTTTTCAGATTTTTCGGCACGAAGCCGGACGCGGGTTAGCCGTGACCTAAATTTTCGCTCACTGCGCGAAGACGTGGAACGGTCGTCCCCACCGTTTAATTAACAGTGGAGACCACTGTTCCACATTCACGCCGTGAAAAACGGAATCAGAGAATCATGATCGAATTTATCAACGAAGCATTTCAATTGGTCAACCTGCCGGCGACGGGCCTGCTGTTGTTGAGCCTGTTGTATTGGCTGATGGTGATGATTGGAGCCATCGGAGTCGACGCCATTGACTTCGACCTAGACGCAGATGTTGGTGATTTGGATATCGATGGAGACTTCGACAGCCACGCCGGTGGATTCAGCTCAGTCGCTGAATTCATGCACTTGAATCATGTTCCAGTCGTGATCGTCGGCAGCCTGTTTGCGATCCTGTTCTGGGCAAGCAGCTTTTTTGGAAATCACTTTTTGAATCCGAACGGCAATCTGTTGATTGGACTGGGACTGTTGAGTATCAACGTTCCCATCTGTTTGGTCATTACACGATTGGCGATTGGTCCATTTGCCGAAGGCTTCAAACCTCAGGAAAACGACACGGTCCGTGAGCGAATGATTGGCTTGATCGGAACGGTGATGACTTCGGAAGTCACCGAAACGTTCGGACAGGTCAGCGTCAAGCGTGATGGACCGGAGTTGGTCATCAACGCTCGAACGTTGGACGACCAGCCGAACTTGGGCAAAGGCGACGCTGCAAAGATTGTGGCGTACGACTACGAAAAAGACACTTACATGGTTGAACTATGTAAGTGGGAAGAAGCGAAAGCTTAACAATACAAACTTGGATTTTTGAATTGGGAGAGACATCTATGTCAGGCACACTACTCGCATTGAGCGCTGGATACATCGCGCTGATTGTCCTTGGAGGAATCATCGGATTCATTCTGTTTGGTGCTTTCATTTTTATGTTGCGTTACTTTCGCAAAGTGCAGCAAGGTACTGCAATCGTAAAAAATGGATGGGGCGGAACAGTCGTTGATTTTTCGGGACTGTTCATCATTCCAATTCTTCACAAAGCCGAGCTGATGGATATCTCCGTGAAGCGGATCGAAATCGATCGATCTGGTGCAGACGGCCTGATCTGTCGCGACAATATGCGAGCCGACATTAAAGTTTGCTTCTTTGTTCGCGTAAACAAAACACACGAAGACGTCGAACGCGTTGCACAATTCCTCGGCTGTGATCGAGCATCCGATGAAGAGGCGTTGCGAGCACTGTTCGAGCCAAAGTTCTCGGAAGCTCTCAAAACGGTTGGTAAGCAATTCGATTTCGTCGAACTGTATAACTCTCGCGAGAAGTTCCGCGAGCAAATCCTTCGCATTATCGGTACTGATCTGAACGGTTACGTTCTGGACGATGCCGCGATTGACTACCTAGAGCAAACGGATCTTGAGAAGTTGAATCCCAACAACGTTCTCGACGCCGAAGGTATCAAGAAAATTACTGATTTGACTGCTGAAGAAATCACTCGTGCTAACTTCATCACGCGTGAGAAAGAGAAAACACTTAAGAAGCAAGACGTTGAAGCTCGCGAAGCAATCCTCGCACTCGAGCGTCAACAAGTCGAAGCGGAAGAGAAGCAGCAACGCGAAATCGCAGAAGTAACAGCACGCCAAGGCGCCGAAGCGATGGTCGTTGAGCAGGAAGAGCGTCAGCGACAGGAAACGGCTCGAATTCGCGCCGAAGAAGAAATCCAAGTTGCCGAAGAGAACAAACTTCGTGCCATCATCGTTGCTGCCAAGAGTAAAGAACGAACCGAAGCGGTTGAAACAGAACGCGTCGAAAAAGATCGCGGACTCGAAATCACTGAGCGTGAACGAATCGTAACGCTGGCTCAGATCGACAAAGAGAAAGCTGTCGAAGTCGAGAAGAAGAACATTCAGGACGTCATTCGCGAACGAGTCATCGTCGAGCGAGCGGTTGTCGAAGAAGAAGAAAAGATCAAGGACACTCGCGAGTTTGCGGCTGCTGATCGTAAGAAGCAAGTCGCTGTGACGGCTGCCGAAGAGACAGCTCAACAGCAATTGGTGACGCAAGTCCAAGCTGCTGAAGCTGAGAAACAAGCTGCGGAACTGAATGCCGAAACCGTCGTCGTGACGGCTGAAGCTGAGCGATCGGCTGCTGAGAAGCAAACGGATGCGAAGAAGATGTTGGCGGAAGCTTTGCAAGCCGAAACAGCTGCTCCTGGCCTCGCCGAAGCGGATGTTATCCTTGCGAAAGCCGACGCGATCGAGAAGGAAGGTACTGCCGAAGCACGCGTTGCGGAACTCAAGTTCAGCGCCGACGCTCGCGGTATCACAGAGAAAGCGGAAGCGATGAAGCTGTTCGACAGCGTCGGTCGCGAGCACGAAGAGTTCAAGTTGGAACTCGACAAGGCCAAAGAGATCGAACTCGCCGGCATCGATGCTCAACGTCAGATCGCGGAAGCTCAGGCTGGCATGATTGCCGAGTCATTGCGTGAAGCGAACATCGACATCGTCGGTGGCGACGGTCAGTTCTTCGATTCGATCGTGAACTCGATCACCGCTGGTAAGCAAGTCGATCGACTGGTCGGAGAGAGCACGATTTTGACAGAAGTCAAAGACACGTTCTTCACCGGCGATCCGGCTCAGCTTTCGTCGCAGATCAAGAAGTACACCGACATGTTCGGCATCAGCAGCGAAGATCTTAAGAACCTTAGCGTCGCCGCGTTGATCGGCCAAATGATGGGTTTGACGAACGATGTCAACGTCCTCGGCAACCTTCAGTCGATGATGGGCATGGCAAACAAGGCGGGAGTTTCGACTCAGAACGCCGGTAAAGTCATCGCAGCATTGAACGCGAAAGCGTAGTAGGCGAATTCGAGATCGGAATACGAGGTTGGAACAGGGGATGAGTTTCCCGTTTTGACCCGTATTCGATTTCCGACCTCCAACTCCGACCTCCCATTTCAATGCCATGTCTAAAACAGAACCACAACTTGATCCGCAAAGCGATTCGGCCAACGAACCGGCGCTCGAGCGCGGTACGTACGAGATCATTCAGAATCGACTGAAGTCACATTCCGCTGAACTCAATACTCGTCTGCAAAAGCTCAACGACGAGCGACGCAACGTCTTCGGCGCAATTCCGACTGAATTGGTTTCGAAGCAACGTATCACGACCGAGCACAATTGTACGGCTCGCGATATCGTTCCGATCGGCGACAAATTCCTCTTCGGCTACAACGTCCATATGGGCTTGAAGTCGACGACGGAACTGTCTGACGTGTTTTCGGTCTATCGTTTCGAAGACGGAAACTTTCACGAAGAATCGTTGGAACTGCTGAACGACAAAACCTTCGACGTTGACTTCCACTCGCTTTATAAATACTACAAAGACACACGCTTCGCGAAGTTTCACGTCTCTGGTCCGTACTTGTATCTGGTGTTCCGCACCGGAAAAGAACTGTCGGACATCAAGACGTTTAAATTTCTGGTGCAGGACGGTGGTCTAAAATACATCGACAATCGTAGCGACCACGAAGTCAAGTATCCGCCGCAGCATGATTTTAGATGGCAACGCACAACGCGTGAGCTTCATCGCGGTGGCTTGCATCCGCACATTTCGATTGAAGATCGCGTCTACATCGAAACGGTTGGCGGTGACCTTACTGTCAAGATCGAAGACAATACCGATGACGGTTCTGGAATTTACGCCGAACCGGTAGACGATCCCGATCAGACGCTCGACGACGCAGAGATTTTCTACGCGATCGTTGGCAATATCATCTTGATGAAGATCAAGCCGTTCAAAGAAGATCAGTTTCGCTACGTTGTTTACAACGAGAAAACACAAACGGCGCAGCGGCTCGATTCTGTCGCCGAATCTTGCATCTTCCTTCCGGAGGACCACGGCCTGATTTTTGCAAACGGCTACTATTTACAAACTGGCCAGAGCAAGATTTTCGATAGCGGACTGACGAGTTTGACATTCGAAAGACGCATCGCATCGCCTAACGGTGAAGACTATCTCTACGCGTTTTACAATCAGAGCACTGGCGACTATGCGTTGCTGATGTACAACGTGATTGAGCAGCGCGTTGATACGCCGATCTTGTGCAACGGTTTCTCGATTTTCGACAACGGTCATTTGATCTACTTCAAAGCCGACGAAGATCCACAGAAGCACCACGCCATTCAGATTTGGCAAACGCCATTCGTGTCCGAAGAATCCGCTTCCAGTGAAGAGACCGATTCGTACATCTTCAAGATCGGAAACAAAGAGATCGTGCGGGCGATGGCTGAAGCTCACGAGATCATGAACCTGATCGACCAAGAAGATTCCTACGTCAATCTCTACGTCGACATTGTGAAGCGTTCTTCGGACATCATCGATTCGAACTTCTGGCTCAAAGATGAGCAAACGTTTAAATTGGCCGAGCCAATTGAGTTGATCCGCGAAGCGGCAACCGCGGCCGTAGATGAATTCGAGAAAGTCGTCCGAGTCCG
>CAZORS010000116.1:0-17385 GCA_964582025.1 uncultured Pirellulaceae bacterium
TCGACCGTCAAACCGCCTTGCAAAACACCATCAGCGGCGCCATTGTCGATCAAGGTTTGGGATAGATCAAATCGAAGGGTAGTTGTTCCGTCACTGCCGTCTGTTGGGCCAGTTCCAGTTTCGCCAGCATCGTCGGTTCGATCGATATCAGTCTCATCGACAACCAGCGTTTGCCCGCCATCGGCGTCGGTCACGCTGCGCACAGTAAAATTGCCTGTCACCGTGCCATTGAGGTCGGTAACCGTAAATGGGGCCCCATACGCGAAGTCGAACAACTGACCGTCTTGGAAAATGTCGTCAATGACCAATTCACCGAATGTATAAAAATCGGAGATCTGAAAGTTCAACGTGTAACGCAACGTGTCACCGGGATTGGCTCCACTTGCGCCGACGTTGTTCACAATCGCCACTGATTTTTGGATCGCGATTGCTTTATCATCCAGCAGATGTTCTTCGCCAGTTGGATCCGGATCTGCGACCGCGTTGTCGATTCCTCCTGCGTCACGACCGTCAATCGGATTCCAATCGCCAACGGCACGAGCGTTGTTGAAGGAGCGAGAATCCGGCGTATTGGTGGTGTCGTCCTCGCCCGAGATCGGAATGACTCGGTCACCGTTGGCGTCGAACTCCGCAACGTAAAAACTGAACGTGATGGAAACGTCGTCTGTCGCTGTTGTGCCAGTCACATCGTTATTGGGCGTGACCACTAAGTCCAGATTATTGCCCGGAAATGTGAGCGAACCGAGATTGCTGGTAAACGCAGCACTGGCTCCGTTAACCAACACGCTGTCAATCGATGTAACGACGACGTTGTTGGGCAAGGAATCGATGATATCCAGATTGCTAATCGTTTGGCCGCTCGCAATATCAACCTCAAGGCGATATTGCTGTTCGTGATTGGGGCCAGTGGCCGTTTCATCTTCAGGACCCAAATAGGTCTTCGTCAGCGAAATCAACGTCGGCGTGACTGTCATTACTTCAGTCCACGTCGACGAATCAGTAGCAGCGTCGCTTAACACTGAAGGATCAGAGTTGGGGTTGTCCAGCGGATCGCTACCGAAACGAAAACCCGAACGCGTGGCGATGTTCATCGGGGTCCCAAAGTCTGCTAGATCGCTAGCCGCGGCAGTAATGACTATATCGGCTGGTGGTTGGCCTTGCGTGTACGAACCAAACGGCAGTTCGACGACGACTAGTTTGTCGCCAGCAGTGCCTGTCACTTGGAGTGGTGAACCAGTGTTGTCTAAAGCAAACGGGTGGTCGATGGTTCCAGTCCCACCACCATCATCAGGAAACGTCAACTCGATTGTGTTCAATCCTTGGCCGAGATAAGCTGCACCAACAAAGTCGGCGCCATCAGCGGTGTCAGTTCCAGCAGCTCCATCGGTACCGTTGACAGGAAACACAAGATCGACGAACGGACCGTAGCCAGTGTCCGTGCCAGTGTTTTGGAAGGTTACCGTAAACTGAAAATTCTCACCAATTTGAACTTCTTGATTCGCTGTCGCGAACTGAACGTCTGGACCTACGGCCAGCACTCCTAGAAAACTGTCCTGCAACTGCTGACTGAAAACGACCGTTGATTCCACCGTGCCGCGACGGTATTCCAAATTCCAATCGCCACCTCGGCTTGCGCTGCCCGTATCGTTGTCACTGGCTGCCACGTCGGTCCCAGTTAGACTGGCGATCGCATCGACAAGTGCTCGACCTTCGGCAGATTCAGCCAAGTCGCAACCGTACAGCAATATGTCGCCGGTCGAGTTAAGGGCATCGCCCCACGCGGAGATTTGACTCGCGTAAGCGTCAAGGTTTTCCGAAGTTACCCAGCGGTCGCCAAGTCGAAACGCGGCATCGTCACCATGAGTAACCAAGTGCAATGCGTCGAGGTCATTTCGGCCGGCAAGAATCGCCGCAACTTGCTCGATACCATCGCTGTCAGCATCGAGCAATACAACCTCGATGTCTCTGCTGTCATCGGCGTTGTTCAGCAGGTCTTCAACGAGATGCTGGTAGTTTTCGACGCTGGTATCAACGATCACCAGCTCACGACGAATCTGTTGTTCATTCGGTTCACCCTCGGTACCGCCGACCTGTTCATCTTCATAAGCAGCCACGTCCTGTTCGTAAGAGGCTGCAGGCCCTTCGCTGGACGAAAGCGATTCCACATCCCCGGCGCTGGGTTCCATACCCGCGTCGAGTGTCGCGTCAAAGAGAATGCGATCTTCGAGTTTGGCGAGTCGCAGTTTACGAGAAGTGAAAGATTTGATTCGCGAGTTTTTTTTCATGAGCCGATCGGAACAAAAGCGCAAGGTTTAGTCACATTGCCACCGGCCCACGTCGTCGTAGCGACAACGCAGGTATCACGCGGTGCAGTAACAAAAAGTTGGTGCTTTAGGTTTTCGATCCGTTCGCTTGGTTCGTTGCGAAAATGGTCGTGTCTGCATTTTTTCCATCGGCCAACGTGCTAAGCCACAAAGATGAGTTCAAGAAAGGTTCGATTATCCTATGACGGAAAACCCGCAAGATCGGTGGATCCTCAGCAAAGTTCATTTGGTCTACGCAACCGACTCGTCTGATGGCTAAGTGTACTCGTTATCCGATCATGCCGAATTCATGGAACAATCGATGTGTGCGTTACCACTGTAACTACCATAACCGCCAGACGTCCAACATCATGTGACGCAACCCATTTTGCCGTTAATGAGGTTGCAGATTGGCGACGAAAAACCGTGCACGCACAACAGAAATCAATATCACGTCTTTATTGCACAACGGGATTCCATGCTACGTTCACTGACTATTTGTTTGCTTGCAATCGGGGCACTTACTAGCACCACCCCGCTATCCGCCGCAGCACAAAGCGAATCTGATTCGATTGCTGAGTACCACCAGCGTATTCAAGTCGCAGCTGATTCGGATTACGCCGAGCGGCAATCTTTAGTTTCTATTGATCCGATACCTGTTGGTTTCCAGCCATGGTGGCAAAACGCCTTGGCTAATCGACTGCAGGCTGGCACCAGCGGCACACCGGTCGATTTGGAAACGTTAATCATTCGCACCTTACAGTCGTCAGCACAAGTCAAAGTGTTTAGCGACCTTCCGTTCATCCGGCAAACCGCCATCGTCGAAGCGCAAGCCGCGTTTGATTGGCGAACTTTCATAAACACGCGTTGGGACGACTTGAGTGATCCCGTTGGCAACGTTTTAACCACCGGCGGGTCACCACGATTTCGAGTCAACCAAGCATCTTTTGCAGGTGGCCTTCGTCGACGCAACACCAATGGTGGCTATTTCGAAATTGCCCAAGAAGTCGGTTTTCAAAACAATAATTCTACATTCTTCCAGCCCAACGATCAGGGGACCTCGCGATTGCGATTGTCTTACACGCACCCGCTGCTGCGAGGCCGGGGGCAAGTCTACAACACAAGCCTGATCGTGTTGGCCGAAATCGATAGCGAGGTCGCCAAAGATGAGTTCTCACGTCAGTTACAATCGCACCTACTGGAAGTGACCCGAGCCTACTGGTCGCTGTATTTGGAACGCGTTGCGCTGGTTCAGAAACAGCAACTATTCCTGCGAGCAGAAAAAATCTTCGAGGAAATTGTCGCCCGGCGTGAAGTCGATGTCGTCGGAAGTCAGTTGGTGCGAATCGAAGCAGCCGTCACACGGCGGAAGGCCGATCTGGTTCGAGCTGAGATGGCTGTGCGAAATGCACAGGAACGAATCCATGCTCTGGTCAACGATCCAGAATTAGCAAATATTGTCAACTTGGAGATCATTCCGACGGACATCCCAACCCGGCAATCGCATCCGCTCGAGATTGGCGAAGTCTTGTCCACGGCCTTGCAAATGCGTCCGGAAGTCAACCAATCGCTGAAACAGATTCGTGCGGCTTGCGTTCGATTGGACATGTCACGTAACGAAATCTTGCCTCAGTTGGATATGGTCTTTGACGCTTACACGGCGGGCCTTCGCGGCAACAGCAACATCGGCGGAGCTTTCGTCGATCAGTTTTCAACTGGTGAACCCGGCTACTCGATTGGTTTAAATTACGAAATCCCCATTTGCAATCGTGCAGCCCAAGCTCGGTTGACGCGTCGAAGTCTTGAGCTTCGCCAACTGCAAAATCAATTCCGCACAACCGTTGAAACGATGCTGATGGAAACGAAGGTGGCGGCTCGTGAAGTTCGCACTGCTGATCGTGAATTCAAAGCGAAATTTCACTCGATGCAGGCTGCGTCTAAGCGGCTAGACAACATCGAACAACGTTGGGAAGCACTTCCCGGTGTCGAGTCGTCAATTGGTCTCTACCTCGACGATGTCTTGGTGGCTCAGCAGCAACTGGCCGACGCGGAATATGAGTTTGCTAAATCTGAAACGACGTACAACCTTGCGTTGATGAATCTTAAACGAGCAACCGGAACGTTGTTGTTGCACGAAAATGTCCAGCACGGGACCGCATACGTGGATGGTTTGCCGGCGAGGATCTTGAACAAGTCGATTCCTCAATCAGGTATGCCGAATGACGCATTGCCGATGTCTATGGAGAACTTTTTTGGGCATGCTACAGGAACGCCCACACAAGACGTGCCGGGCGTGACCCAAGTGCCGGAACACAATGTGCTGAATGTTTCCGAAGTACAAGTTCCCAGGCATTTGCAACGTTAGGAGGACTAAGATCACCGCCTGTCGCTCCGCGACCGTTGCGCTAAGGTTTGCGTTACTGCTACGAAACCGTTGCTTTCAACGTCTGCGATGATTTTGCGACTGGCATTGTTGGTGCTTTGGCCAGCCGTAGAGTCCAGCGTTTCGATCGCGGAGCCATGGGCGGTGAAGATACACTCTGACTAGAATCCAATTTAGGCCCCTCTGGGGCGAGCGACATGAATATATCTCGACCGTTGATAGCGACCTCACTCTCGAACCGACATCTGCGTCGGCTTTCGAGTGCGGTCGACGATCGTCGAAGCGAGGTTGCATTGCTATCTGACAACGGCCTAACCGCAGCCTATCAGACGCTACTTCAGCAACACCAAGCCAAATCCGATTCATTCCGTTTCACAGATCAAACTCTAACCCATTCGACCGCCTTAGCAGTTGAGGCGCTTCGCCGAAAAACGGGACTGTTGGCCTACGATGTTCAAATTCAAGCCGGCTTGACGATGGCTCGCGGAGCGATCGCTGAAATGCAAACCGGCGAAGGCAAAACGTTGAGCTCCATGTTTCCTATCGTGGCCTTCGCGCTCGTTGGCTCTGGCGTTCACGTCGCGACTGTCAACAGCTACTTGGCTCAACGGGACAGCGACTTCCTCAAACCTTCGTTAAATCTTCTGGGGCTTACCGTTGGCGTTTCCAACTCAGGTGATCCAGTCGAGCAAAAACGTGACGCCTACGCTGCAGACGTTACCTTCGCGACCGGATATGAATTTGGATTCGACTTTCTACGCGATCAGATCGCGATGCGGTCGAGAGCGTCTTCTGGATTGGGGGTTGAGCTTCGTCGGCGACTTTTCGGCGAAAGCGAAACACGGGCTCGGCCGATGCAGCGGGGGTTTGCCGCCGCGATCGTGGACGAGGTCGACAGCGTGTTTATTGACGAGGCCAGTACGCCGCTGGTTTTGAGTTCCGGGTCATTGGGCCGCGATGTCGATGATTCCGTATACTTCACCGCTAAATCCGCTGCAGCCCAACTGCGTGACGGCATCGATTTTCAATTGAATTCTCAAGCGAAGTCCGTTCGCCTAACTGAAGGCGGCAACGCTACCATTCATTCGGTCGACACCCTGAATTCGGCTCAGTCACGAAACCTACTGCGTCCGTGGCGGCAGTATATTGAATCCGCACTTCGAGCCAAGCATTTGATGGTTCGGGACGTGCACTACGTGGTCAATCAAGACTCGAATCCTACCGTAATCGAGATCGTGGACGAGTTCACCGGGCGGATTTTCAGCGACCGGAAGTGGCGTGACGGACTGCACCAAGCTGTTGAAGCCAAAGAAGGCGTCACGATCACCGAAGAACGACAGACGATCGCCAAAATTTCGCGGCAACGTTACTTTCAACGTTACGAAGTGCTATCCGGCATGACTGGCACAGCAGAAGGTCATCAGTCTGAATTTCGATCGTGTTACCGCACTCCGGTGGTGATGATCCCGCGACGGAAAAAACTTCTCCGACAACAGCTCCCAACACGCTATTTTGGAAATGAATCGGACAAAACCAAGGCCGTCGTTGCGGCTGCGATCACTTCTCACCAGTCCAGTCAGCCGGTGCTGATTTGCACGCGAACGATTCGCCAAAGTAAAATCTTGGCAGCGCTTTTACGGGCAGATGAGAAGCTTGGACAAGCAGCCACCATCAACGTTCTCAATGGCGTGCAAGACGAAGACGAAGCGGCTCTGGTCGCTCAAGCTGGCGTCGCCGGAACGATTACCGTGGCGACAAACATGGCTGGACGTGGCACCGACATTAAGCCCGATTCGATCGCACTCGCAGCCGGCGGGCTACACGTGATTGGTTTCGAACATAGTGAGTCACAACGAATCGATCGCCAGTTAATTGGCCGTAGCGCTCGGCAAGGCGATCCGGGTTCGTTCCAGTTTTTTGCTTCTGCCGACGATCAGCTTATTCGCCAACGCGACGCGGCGTTAGCTGAGCACATCACTCGTATCGCACCCGCTGACGGCACGATCAACAAAAAGCTGGATCACCGTATTGTTCGGTTACAAAACGCGGCTGAAGCGGATGCTTACAAGATTCGTCGAGGCGTCATGCGAGAAGAGTTATGGCTAGACAAAATCAAAAAGGTGGCTGGCTGATGAAATCCATAAATCAAACCAAAATTCTCTTGTTGGTTCTGGGAATTGCTATTCTCACGCCAATTGGCGATGCAAGGGTTGTAACCGCGCAGACGCTGTCGCGACAGCAAGCGAGAATCGCCGAGGGGTTTACGGAGCCTTTTCAGACGGTGCGAGTTGCTTCCCCCGAGTCGGGCGTATTGAAAACGCTTTCCATCCGCGAAGGCCAACGCGTCAAAACCGGCCAGATCATTGCGACTTTGGACTCGCAAGTGCTTGCCGCTTCCTTGGCCTCCGCCCAACAAAAACTAGCAGCCCGCGGTAAGATCAAAGGAGCGTTCGCGGCCGAGCAGAGTAAACTGCATCAGCTAACACAAATGCGTTCCCTATATAGAAAAGAACACGCCAGTGACAAAGAAGTCAAGCAAGCTCAACTTGCGTATGACCTTGCCGCAGCAACGCTCGAAGAAGCCAATGACGGTTTGCGGGCGTTAGAAATGGACGTTAAACAAACCGAAGCACGTTTAGAACGCCGCATCGTTCGCAGCCCAATCGATGGCACCGTGCTTCTATTACCGCGCCACGCGGGAGAGGCCATAACGGCATCCGAAAGCGAGGTTGCGACAATCGTCGCACTCGATCAATTGCGGATTCGGTTCTTTCTATCAACTGACCACGCATTAAAAATCGCTGCCGCAAAATCGATTCCCGTTCGCTTTCCCGACAGCGGTAAACAGGCGACGGCCGACGTAGACTTTGTTTCACCCGTCACAGATTCGAAAAGCGGAACGGTTCGTGTCGAACTGCTGATTGATAATCGCAACGAGGCCTACCGAGCCGGCGTGCGATGCGTGCTGGGTGACTCAAGCCATCTCAAATCTGCTTCCTATTCAAAGTAAACTAAGCACAAGCGAAACCAACATGAACCAGTCTAAACCTCCAACGTTCTCCGTTCGTTACGACCAATCAGACATCAAATATGTGACTCAGTTTCTGGTCAGCCCCGGCCGCGAGGAAGTTCTACTAGATCTTTCAGCTGGATTACTAAACGACGGCAGCGAACCCCAAACGCTGCCGATTCAAACCAGAATCGCGATGCCGTGGTCCGCAGTAGAGCGTCTGGCTAGCGTGTTGAATCAAGTAGTGGAAGCCAAACAACAGCCAGCGACAAAATCTCCCGAAGACTCCAAAGCACCGCACATCCCCAAGGCCAGCCTGCCGTCGATTCAGAGCACAACACTGAGCTAACTATAACGTCCTAAAGTATCGATTTCTCGCAACTTGGAAGTTAAACTCGCCAATCCCTCCGGCCACCGTTATGCAAACTCCATCCCAAAGCAATGCCAACTCCTTCAGCATCGCGTCGCACGACGGAGCGCGTGTTGACAATGCTGAAAGCGTCGCAAAAAAACGGTTGGGCAAGTCTCCCAGTTCGACTGGCAGACTTGAAAACAATCAGCGAATTGACACGGCCCACCGAACGCCAGTACCGGCGCCAATTTCGCTCGATCGACTTCACTTGGAATTGCATCGCCTACTTGTGATCCGCCCCACTGGCGATCAGATAACCACTTCGCTGGTGCAAACTGCGGCAAGCTTGAGCAACGCAATGTGGAGCGGTTACTTCGGAATCGATCCCGCGAACGGACTTGTTTGCTTGGCTCAGCACAACGCGATTGCAGATCGAAATCTCGGCCTGCATCAAACCTCGCTACTGCCGACCGTTCAATTATGCCACGAAAGTTGCACCGTTAAAGTGTCTCTGCAAGGTGACTTAACCGTGATCGCCGTGCCGGTACTCGATGTCGAATCGGAAGCCATCACCTGCGTTGGTTGTTTTTGTGTCGCCTTAAACCTTGGACGTGCAACGGCGGAACCATTTGTATTGATGCTGCAATTGATCGCAGCGACCATGGGCCAGTTTCGGCAAACTAAGAAACAACCGGCCAATGAGTGGCAGGTGGAATCCACTGCCGCGATCGTTGACTTGATGTCACAGATTGCCTTGAGCCACGACCGAAAGTCAGCTGCAATTGTGGCGACTAACCGACTGGCTGGATTTTTAAACGCGTCCGTTGTCGCGATTGGATTTTGTAGCAGACGTGGCCGAACGAACAATCAAGTGATGTCGATCTCTGGGTCGGCTAAGATCGACGCCGGTGGCAAGCAAGCGAAGTTGCTTCAAACGGCAATGGATGAATCGTTGGTAAGAGGTGGTTTTACATCGCTGCCTGCGATCGAAGCCGACGACCGCGCTATGAAGTTGGCCCATCAACAGTTACTCGAATCACACCCCAACCATCGGCTCGTCAGTTCGCCCTTGGTGACCAGCGATGGTGAAACGTTGGGTGCTTGGGTCTGTTTGTTGCCAGACGATGTTCAGAATCAAGCCAGAACGGTTCGGTTTGTAAATGCCGTCAGCAATTTGCTGGCCGACGCAATGTATGCGAATCGCGAGGCGGCAGCGGGTGTCTGCCAACGTGCAACTCGTTCGGTGGTGCGATTTTTTGACGGCAAAGTCGGCCGGCGAGCGGCGGCGGCTTTGGCAGCCATATTGTTGATTCTTTGCATTCCGATGCCACATCGCGTCGCTTGCAATTGCCAGCTGCAACCAACGGAGCGGCGGTTTGCGGTGGCTCCTTTCCAAGGCATTTTATTGGAGTCGTTCGTTCAGCCAGGAGACCTTGTCTCGGCCGGACAATCGATCGCGAAAATGGATGACCGAGAACTCGTATTGCAGCTTGCTGACTTAACAGCTCAACGTGAGACAGTGCGCAAAAAGCGTGACGTTAGCCGATCGGCGCGCGACGCTGCCGCAACAAAGATTGCCGAACTTGAGATCGAACAACTAAACGCTCAAATTGCGCTGGCTCGCTACAAACAAGACCGTCTGACGATCCGTGCTCCCGTTGATGGCGTCGTGCTACAAGGCAAACTGGAAAACGCGCAAGGAGCACCGGTTCGCACAGGGGACGTGCTGGTCGAAGTGTCTCCGCTGGCAACTCTTAAGCTAGAACTGAATGTCGCAGAATGTGATCTGAGTTTTGTTGCGCCAAAACAACCCGTTACATTTTCGCTTGAAGGAACACCGTTCCAACAACTACAAGGTTCGATCGATCGAATCCGGCCTGAATCAGAGATCCGAAACAACCGCAACGTCTTCGTCTCTGAACTTGCCGTCGACAACGAAGATCAGAAATTTCGACCGGGGATGCAAGGATATGCAAAAGTAGCCGCTGGCAACCGCCCGCTGGGGTGGCTCCTTTTCCACCGACCAGCTCAGCGCGTATATTCAATTTTCCGATAGCGGCAACAAAACCATGAACCAATACGCCAACGAATCGACCGAACTTGCCAATCTGCGATTGGTGCTGCGCGGCGGGTTGAGGTTCGAGGCACAGGTACACGGCGACGAAACCTGCTTTGTGATCCACGACGAAACCACGTCCGACTATTTTCAAATCGGCGTCCCCGAGTATGCTTTGATTTCGTTACTCGACGGTAAAACTTCGTTGCACCAAGCAGTGGAGGAAGTCGCTGGACGACTGGCAGGCGATGCGTTGACGATTCGTGACGCGATTCGCATTGCACAATGGTTGGTTGAATCCGGACTCGCAACGGCTGTTGACGAACACGGAGTCCGTTTCCACGACGCAGATTCGTGGCTCAAACGATCCGACAGCCAAGCGCAGCAGAATGTTGTGGCATCATTGAATCCGCTGTTTCTGAAAATTCCATTGTTTAACCCTCAGCCGCTGATCTCTGCGATTGCGCCATGGGCGGGATGGTTGTGCTCAAAGACCTTCGCGGCTGTGTGGCTGGGCGTTGTGCTTGTTGCCATAACGTTAATGTTGAATCGTTCAACCGAAATATTGGAATCGACTCGGCAAGTGTTTTCGCCTGACGCGTGGGCGTGGCTGTTGGGGACGCTGGTAGCCTTGAAGCTCATCCATGAATTCGCCCACGGATTGTTCTGTCACCGCTTGGGTGGCCAAATCCGTCAAGCGGGAATCGTTTTGATTCTGCTGATCCCAATGCCGTTCGTCGACGTGACTTCCTGTTGGGGTTTCGCGTCGCGTTGGAAACGCATTGCTGTGGCCGCTGCTGGAATGTATGCCGAAATTTTCGTTGCCGCGGTTGCGGCGATCATGTGGAGCCAATCAAGTGATCTCGTCTTGAAGTTTCACTTGTTCAACGTGATGTTGTTAGGAAGTATCACCACGGTGCTGTTCAACGCAAATTTTCTCATGCGATTTGATGGCTACTACATTCTGTCGGACGTGGTTGGCATTCCCAATCTATATCAAAAAGGTCAACAGTTTATCAACGGGCTGGGTGGTTGTTGGCTGCTGGGAGATCGCGAACCTGCACCGAACGAAGGCGGCTCATTGCAGCAACGAACCATCATCCGAAGCTACGGCGTCGCGGCGCTCGTTTGGCGCGTGTTAATTTGCATTTCGCTAACGATCCTTGCTACGGCATTGTTTTACGGATTTGGAATCGCGTTAGCAATCGTGGCAGTCGCGATGTGGATCGGAGCGCCGTTGTATCGAATGGTCGCTCGCTGGAAGGACCCGGCCGTCGAAACAAGAATCAGCAAACATTGGATTTCCTTCGTGACTGTTCCGACAGCTACCGCATGTGGATTGACGGCATTCTTTTTGCCTTGGCCGATTCAAGTTTCCGCACCCGCAATCGTCGAATTTGATGCGGCCGCTACCGTTCGCGCGGATGCGGCAGGCTTCGTCACCGCTGTTTATGTCCAGAATGACCAGCATGTCGAATCAGGCGACGTGCTGATGCGATTAGAAAATCGAGAGCTTACTTCGAGGCTGCAATCGCTCGAACTGGAGCATAAAAAGTCCCTCATTCGCAGCCGTAGCTTTCACCGCGATCAAGACATCGCGGCCTATCAAGCCGAGAACGCGGCACGGGACGCGATCGCGGATCAAATCGATCAGCTTCAGCAGAAACTGCAATCGTTAACCGTAGTCGCGACCACATCTGGCATGGTGTTCTCGCAGGATCTTCGAGCATTGCGTGGCCAGTTTGTCTCAGCCGGAAGCCCCATATTGAAAATCATTAGTGCTAAACAGAAACGACTGCGACTATCGATCGGTCAGGACGAGTACGAACCGTTTTCTCAGCAAGTTTCTCAATCGATCACGTTCCTGCCAACTCATAGCGTACATTCGTATAACGGAGTACTCAAGCGAGTGGAACCTACGGCCAGTCAATCGATCGACCCTCGATTTGGTTCGCACGCTCAAGGACCTCTTTCGGTTAAGCCAATCGTATCGCGCTCGTCAGGCACGCGGGAAATCCACTCGTATCGTGGCCCAAACGTTTCAAGCGGCTCACAAGGATCTAGCGACAGCGGCGAATCTGTCGAACTACTGGCAGCTCGATTCGAAGGCGAAGTCTCAATACTGCCAGCAGCTTCCCAGCAACTAGCCTGCGGTACTTCCGGAACCGTTCGGATCAATAGATTTCATCAAACGATCTATGAGCACCTGACCGTTGCGACCCGTCGCTGGTTTCAAAATCAACTCCAGAAAAACCGCTAAGCAGGAAAACGGATTCTCATTCCGAGTAACCGTGCAGCTGAATCTCGACGCGCAATAGACGTTTGCATACTCCGGGACCAGATGGTCACCAACAATGGGCTACGACTTCAAGAATCTCAATGGCGACCTTAGCGGCGGAATCGTCGCTGGAATTATCGATTGCCGCTGGCTCTAGCGTTTGGAGTACAATCCGGATTGGGGGCTGCGGCGGGGCTCTATGGAGCCCTCGGAGTCGGGATTTTCGCGATCTGTTCGGCGGCACTGCGACCCAAGCCTCAGGCTCAACCGGCCCAATGACCGTCGTTTTTGCGGCGATCGTCTGTAGGCGATCGAAGCCACTGGAAGCATCGAAGATGGGCTCGGCATCGTACTGATGTGCTTTCTGACTGGTGGCATCTTTCAGATCATTCTAGGGCTATTGGGCAAATGCGGTTTTTGGGGACTCTTCACGATTCTTACGGATGTTAATGGCAAGGGCCGCTGGCCACATCTCCACCAAATCGACACGGCAGCCTGCAAAACCCTGCATGAGATCAATTCATCGCCTTTTTAAATGGATTTATTTTCTTTTATCTATTGGATCAATACGTGGTCAGCGACGTATAAGTTAATAGCGATTCAAATTTCGCAGTTATAACCGCTGCAGACTTTTCTTTTACAGGAGAGAGTAAATGAGCCAAACTTCGGTCGTCACAAAAGACGCAGCAGGGAAAACCTCATGGCGGTCACGCAAGTCACTGAAGATAATTGCGATGTACTGCACGATGGTTTGTGTGAGTACGATTGCGATTCACTTCCTTGAGCATGCGTCTTTGTTCAACTCGTTTCGGACAGCATTGGTTGCTGCGATTGGGAAAACTGTTGCCGCGAACTTCGTGTGCGGGATTTTTGATTGAGTATCGCTCGACTGTCGATGATTGCCAAACGGACTGTCGGAGAAGCAAACAGGTTAGTCGTCGCCAACAATCCAAGTAAGATTCAAAATGTCAGGAACAAACATGTTAAAGATTCCCGCCTATGAAAGGATGGTCGTTGGGCTTTTGTTTGCCTTCTCGCTAACGATCGCGACTTCCTATGTCGTGGCGCGGACAATCGGCGACAGCCTGTTCCTGTCGAGGATCGGAAACGAACACTTGGCGTTGGTGTTTGTGCTGTCGGGAATTGCGACAGCCATCACGGCGTCGGGTTGGTACTTCCTGACGAAGAAGTACAGCGTTGCCGCAACGATTCAAGTCTCCAGCGCCGTGTTCGCTGTTTTGGCAGTCGTTGCATTGCTGTTGCTGCCAAAATTTCACCACTCCTTTTGGTTACTTGCTGCGATCTACTTACTGGCCGACATCAAGGGCTGCATCAACGCAATCAATATCGTTTCGGCGCTTAACACGCAACTCGGTCGCGATGCCAGCAAGTCGTCTTGGGCCATCGTTGGCTTGGCTGCTCCGATCGCAGCTGTACTGATGGGCAGTATGCTGGCGATCGAGTCCTCTGCGATCAGCATCCAAGCGTGGTTGGCGGTCGGCCTTTGCCTAGATGTTGTCGCCGTTGGGATTGGATTCGCTTTGGGCAAAACGAAAACCGTGAAGACCGCGATGGCAGATAGCGCAAAAAGTGCGACTGGATGCGAACGTTTGCTGAATGCTGATGCAATCGCAACACAAAAATCGAAGGCGGATCTGAACGACGATTTCCGAATCCCTATTCTCGCTAAGGCGAAGACTTACGTCTGCTCGGATCAGTTTCGCCGTTGGATTGGGATCTTGATTTCGGCGAAAGTCATCGTGCTGACTATCGTTGCGTTTGAGTGGAAATCGGCCGTCAACACATTCTTTGAAGGGCAGACCGACAGTCTTGTCCGGTTCTTCGGAATCTACTACAGCGTTGTTGGTGTGGCTACGATTGCGATCCAAGTTTTTGTGACTGGCACGTTGTTGAAGCGTAGGAACCTGTCGCTTCCTATCTTATTGATGCCAGTGTTGCTTTTGGTCGTTTCGGTGATGATCATTTGCAGCCCTATCGTATTGGGGGTTTTAGTGTTCGCAACGCTCGGGAAATCGATTGATGCGTGGCGACGCAGCGTTCACGACACGACGTTGAATTTTCTCTATACGCGGATTCGACGAGGCCAGCGTCGACTGGCAATTTCGGTTAACAGTGGCTTGGTAAAACCCCTCTCGGAAGTCGCCGCCGCAATCACTATCTTTTTTGGAAGCACCATTGTTTACCGTTCGGTATTGATGATTGTGCTGGTGGTTTGGATATTCGCAGCTTTCCAGTTGATCAAGCTGGTAAAGCCTTCCAACAGCGTCACAAAAGTCCGTGTTTTGAAGCAGTCAACCACTGGAAGGCAGCTTATTCAAACCTAACCTTTCCCTCCAACATTGCCTATCTCCATTTCAACTTGAATCCCTTGAGGGGGATTCTTCGGTTACTACTCCTTGAAAGAAATCAAAATCGTGATTGACTCCTTGTCCGAAAATAGAATCGCTGCGAATGAAATTCCAGGTTTGATGCAGCGCATTTGCGAGAATCTGGGGATTGCTTTTTCGGCAAACAAGGTCTACCCGAGTCAAGCAGATCTGAACCAAAATGGATTGAACGTAAGCGAAGTCGACGAACTGAATGCGATCGGAAAACACTTCGGTATCCGGTTTCGAGAGATGTCTGGCTCGATGCGAGAACTTTCGCAAACCGTTGGTGCAGCAGGAATGGTGCTATGCAAGACAATTTCGCCAACGAACGATTCCGCGAGCCCAATCCTTATCGTGTCTCAAAAGCCACGAAGCCGTTTCCTGATTCACCAAGACGGTGAAGATAAAACGATCTCAACAGCAGCATTGCGGAAACAGTTACAGCGCAACGACGAGAAAAAATATCACTGGTTGCTAGTCCAGCCGTTGTTTTCGGCCGGAAACGCGTCGAGGTTCCACTACCAGACGGGGACTCAAACTGAGCCCCTAAAACCGTTTCGACGATTCTTGGCGTTGCTAAAACCTGAGACTCGCGACATCCGTGTGATCCTCATTTTTTCAATCGTTATCGGATTGCTCAGTCTGACGTTACCGCTGGCAGTCGAAGCGATCGTAAACACGATTGCCTTCGGTCGGTCGGTGCAACCGCTGATCGTGCTGTCGCTGATCGTGTTGATCTTTCTTGGGTTTCGAGCCGGATTGAGCGTGCTGCTGACGGTGGTGTCGGAAATAATTCAACGCAAATTATTTGTGCGAACCGTTGAGGACCTTTCCTATCGCCTGACTCGTGTTCCGCTGTCGACTTGGAAGAAGTATCACGGACCAGAGCTTGTGAACCGTTTTTTCGACATCGTCACCGTCCAGAAGGTCACCGCGAAACTCTTGCTCGAATCGTTGATGCTGGTTCTGCAAACGGTGATCGGACTTTCAGTTCTTGCGTTCTACCATCCGTTTCTACTTGGTTACGACATTGGGCTGTTGGCGATCATGTCAATCGTACTTTGGGTCATTGGTCGCGGCGCCGTTAAGACGGCTAAAGAAGAATCGCAACTGAAATATGAAACGGCGGCTTGGTTGCAAGAGATCGTACGGCACCCGACAACGTTCAAGTACAACGGAGGTTTGGGTTTCGCGATCAACCGTGCCGACGAATTGGCGGCACAGTACATCGGACACCGTCGCAGCCATTTTCGAATTTTGCTAGGTCAGGTCTCTTTCGCGATGACCATGCAAGTCGTCGCAGCGACCGTCTTGCTGGCGCTGGGCGGTTATCTTGTGATCGAACGGCAAATGACGCTGGGCCAGTTAGTTGCGGCGGAACTGATTGTGGCGGTGATTCTCGGATCGTTTGCAAAAGTTGGTAAAGACCTTGAAAGCTATTACGACTTGATGGCATCCGTGGACAAGCTCGGAAAGTTGTTTGATCTGCCCGTTGAGCAATTCGACAAACTTCAAATAGCAAGAGACCCAGGCGCCGATGGTGTCTCTCTGGTGAACGTAAAACTAAACGGTCAAACCCCGCAGATCACGAATGTCGATTTCCAACCCGGCAAGACTTACGCGATTTTTGGCGGCACTGAACTGCTACGTGAAAGTCTAATGGAAGTCTTGGTGGGACAGCGTAAGCCAACGGCCGGCCATGTGTTGCTGGATGACTACCGCGCTGATGCGATCAGCGCTGAATCCCTTCAGCAAACGATTAGTCTGGTCCGCGAGATCGAGCTTTTTGAGGGTACTTTAGATGAGAACTTGAGAATGGGTCGCGAGAACATCGGCTCTTCTCTGGTCAACGATGTCGTTGAAAAACTGGGAATGCGAGAAGTCATCGTCACACTCGATGACGGATACGCGACGCGACTGAGCATTAGCGGCTATCCGTTGTCGCAAGGGCAAGCGATTCGTCTGGTGTTGGCGCGTGCATTGATCGCCAAGCCTGGCGTGCTGTTCATTGATGGATTACTGGATCGGCTGTCGGATAAGGACACCGCAGACGTGCTATCGCGTTTGGAACAATTTTTGGCTGACACAACGATCATTATCTCGACTGGTCGAAATTCGATCGCTTGTTGGGCAAGTCAAACCATGGACTTGGAATCCGACCAATGGAAACTTGCTAGGTATTCAAGTTAGGCCGTTGGCGGATTCAAGCTTTAGCGTTTTGAGAATCTTATACATTACGAAAATTACGATGACAACAAACAGAGTTAACAACCGATTCACGACAGTCGCACCGCCAAAGAAGAATCACAAGTCTGCGATTCACTTGGTGCAGTCGTCGGAGTTCACACGGCGTTTGGCGAATCTGTTGTTGATCGGTTTGGCGGCTGCGATCCTTGCGATGGCATTTTTGCCGTGGCAACAAACGTCGAAAGGAACGGGGCAAGTTGTCGCTTTCGCTCCGCAAGAGCGTCAGCAATCTGTGAAGTCGCCAGCCAAAGGTGTCGTTGCCAAGATTAAGGACGGGTTGGTCGAGGGATCGGTTGTAAAAAAGGGAGAGATCCTTTTGGAGGTCCAGCCTTTCGCTGCCAACATGGTTGAGCAACTCAATGGACA
>CAZORS010000117.1:0-17326 GCA_964582025.1 uncultured Pirellulaceae bacterium
ACTTCTTCGAAATCAAAGTAAGGCAACTTCTTGACCTGTCGCAAGGGCTGAATCAATCCACGTCGATGCCATCTGCGAATTGTTGAAACAGGAACACTCAACAATTCAGCCAACATCGACGGAGTGTAAAGCCGACCGATCTCTGCCTCGGGCTCAATGAATCCAAGCGACGTCCAAAGTTCGGTTTCTGCGATCCGATCCGTGTTAATCGTCGCGACATTCAATACGTTTGGCTTCGACTCTGCTCCAACGACAATCAAATCCAACTGCAAATTGGAAAGCTCAACTAGCGTTCCGCCTTTGGAATCGACTAGGCGACCAAAGTCTTTGCGATTCATACTACCAAGCTGTCCATCGATCGCGACGTGCTTTCCATAGAGCACGGAAACGTCGTGGAGTTTCAGCGGGATTTGCGATTCGTGGCGGGTCATGACCAAAATGTAACGATCGGTGATCCGCTTGCGAAGCCGCAAAATCCCTTAACCGCACGACTTACATTGCTTGAGCAACGAATGGGTTGGGCAGGGTTGCCGGTTCTTCCGATTCCAGAGGCAAAGTCAACTCGTATGAGTACCCTTCGCCGTCTTCTTGAACCGCTTCGATTTGGGGACCACTCGCAGAATCAGTCTCCGAAGTATCTTCATCGCTGATGCCGTACGGAGCCAACTCGCCTCGCACGACTTCGACTTCTCGCGGAGCCTGGATTCCGATACGTACCGTGTTGCCGCTGACTTTGAGGACTTTTATACGAACGTTGTCACCGATAACGATTGCTTCGTTTTTCTTTCTTGATAGTACCAACATGGAGTCTTCCTTGATTTTAATCTGGGGTGTTTCAGGTCGAGACCGATGTCCAACCTCTTCATCATTACTATTCGCTGTTGACGTGACACATCTGGTCCAACTTTCGTGGAACTTTAGAATTACCGTAGGAAAACCCGCAAAGTTCACGTTTGCTAGCGTCGATCAGCCTCATTAGTATCCAAATTTACATGACCGAATCATGAATTTTGCAATAGAGAATGATGAAATTCGCAACATCCAACGAGCGGTCTCTTCTCAGCACCCAGCAATGCCGGAGCCAGAAAATCTACCAACTGCAGCCGCAGTGTGAGGTTTTGACGCAAAAGGAATCCGAAGTACAACAGTTGGAAGCAAGAAAGAAAATTGAAACAAAGGCTGACAATTGCATCCTACGGAAAACGAACTTAAAAGCTTTCTGAACGAATCGCTCGACGAAAATGAAGTTTCGAATATCGATCATCATCTCGGCCAATGCGAGAGCTGCCAGAACAAACTCGATGCCATGCTTGACACCGTTTTCTCTTTGGGCAGCAAGCGCGACGAGCCATCCGCAGAATGCTCCGATTCAACGAAAGATCTGACGAATGACGATACGGTTCATTCAAACGACGTTCTCGGTTCATCCAAGAGGCTGAACCGTCTTCAGCTTGGCGTCGACAATCGCCTTGTGTTACTTGGCGAAATCGCGCGCGGGGGAATGGGAGTCATCTATCGAGGTTTCGATCGAGAGCTCAAGAGAGTCGTGGCGATCAAAATTCTGAACGAATCCGCGGATCGTTCACTCGCGGTCCGATTCTCTCGAGAAGCCCAAATTTCCGCTCAACTGGAGCATCCGGGAATTGTTCCGGTTCATCAATCCGGTCAACTGCCCGATGGACGTCAGTACATCGCCATGAAACTGGTGAAGGGTAAAACGTTACTGGAACAAATTCATGACGAGCATTCGACGATCAACAGCTCACAAATTTTTGAGACCTTTGGGCAGATTTGCAACGCGATGGCCTACGCTCACTCTCGAAACATCGTTCACCGCGACCTGAAACCGGAAAACGTCATGGTCGGGGAATTTGGAGAAGTCCAAATCATGGATTGGGGCTTGGCAAAAAAGCTCACTGAAATCGAAGACTCAGACGAAAGTCAATCTAAACAACTCGATGCAACGACAACTGATGTTCCATCTCCTGCTGATGGTCCGTCCTCTGGAAAAGAGAACCGCTTCGGAGCCACAGCCTTCGGACAGGTATTTGGAACGCCTGCTTACATGCCTCCTGAGCAGGCCAGAGGTGAAAAGGCGGACAAAAGGACGGACGTGTTCGCAATGGGTGGCATTCTCTATCAGATCCTCACAGGACAGGCTCCGTTCGACGCGCCGACCGCGACTCTTGCACTTGCCAAATCAATCGAAAGCGATCTCGCCGCTGCTTTCGAAACAATCGACGCTTCCGAGGCGGACCCGAAATTGATTTCCATCGTCAAGTCCTGCCTTGCGCCGGACGTCTTTGAACGCCCCGCGGACGCCGAAGCCGTCAATCAACTGTTTCAAGATTTCGTTTCCCGTCGAGAGCAACAGTTCTTGGAAAACCGGCTTGAGAGAGCCCGAACGACGGAGCGACTGATCGCTCAACAAAAAAGGAGTCGCCAGATCACTTTGTTCTCATGTGGAATCGTCACGGCGCTGCTTACCACGGCAATCGCTGGGTTCCTCTACATGTCGGAAAAAAGCAGCCGAGCTTCGGATCTCGCGAAAGCTGAAATCGAGCAAGTAAAACGTCAAAACGCTGCCGAAAATCAAATCCGAGTTGGTCTTTCGAGTGCCCGACAGTTTTCCAAACTGGCCAACGACGATGACACCGATGGCGATGCTCAACATTGGCAAGCCGCACTATTTGAGCTCAAACAGGCTCAGTCCATTGCCGACGAGTCTTCGTCTGAATCTTTGCGAGCGGAACTGAACGACGCGACAAATAAGATTCAAAAAAGCGCCGATCAATTTTTTGACTTAAGTGAAAGACAACAACAGGACTTGGACTGCAGCGAACAATTGCGGCATTGCTGTTATCAATGTCTCTATCCGCCCTCACTGCGAATTGCGATCAAGGAACGCTTGTCTGATCAGTTTGAAAGGGCTTTCCAAATCATTGGCGTTTCACCCGGTGATCTTTCTGAGGAAACCATTTCTCGTTTGGCAGAATCTGAAGAGCATGCTTTTCTGATTCATGGCTTATTGTTTTGGAAAGTCACCATTGCGCGCGAATCAAGGCGGCTCGAACGTCGTGAAGATGACGAGCAGCGGCGAGCATGGCTTAACGAATTGACGCTCAAGGCGGATCCACATCCGTTCCGGAACAAGATTCGTGAAGTACTTCGTGAAAAAGAGTACGAAAAACTCAAGCCGATGCTCAAAACGAAAGAGTCTGTCGAAACATTGTCGACCGTCCTGCTGTGCTCATTGCTAAGCGAGTTTTTGAAAGATCCGCAAGATGGAGCGAATTACCTGCTTCGCGCTCAGCAAGCATTCCCCGATGAGTTTCAAATCAAATGGAAACTGTCAGCCGTCAACGGTTTGGACGTCGAAGCTCAAAAAGAACTCGGGTTGAGAGCCTCGTTAGCGTGCTATTCCCTGCAACCTAAAAACCCGGCTGTGTTGATGAATCTGGGCGCCACCTACATTCAACAGGAGAACTATGAGTTGGCGGTCGAGCTGTTGGAACAGGTTGTCGAATTCGCACCAAACTTTGTCGATGCGCAATACAACCTCGCCAACGCCTACTGGAGACATGGTCAGCCAGAGGCCGCAATTCAAACTTGCAACAAAATTTTAGCGATCGAACCAGACCAATTTTGGGCAACGCAACTTCGAGGACTCGTCTACGAAGAACTGGAGCAAATCGACAAAGCAATCGCCGATTTCAAAAAAGCAGCTGCGATCAACAGCAAAAACAACACGGCTCACTATCAACTCTACGAGATTTATCGGAAACGTAATGAACTCGAAGAAGCCGAAGTTTATTTGAATCAAGCGGTGAAGATTCAACCCAAGAATTTTGGTTATCAGAAGGAACTGGGAGCCCTTTATATGAAGATGCAAAAATGGGATTTGGCTCAAGCGACCTACGAGTCAATTCTTGAACGAAGCCCAAAAAACACGAGTGCATTGGCCTCGCTGGCGAAACTGCATGTGAAACGCAATCGCCCGCAGCGATCGGAATCTCTGCTTCGTGATGCCATTTTTATGGGAGTCAACCATCGTTCGATCCAGCTTGAATTGGCAAGAGCTCTGCTGGCTCAGGGAGTCGATGACGAGAAATCCGAAGAAAAAGAGGAAGGAATTTTAATCTTAGAAAAGCTGGTCAAACTTGTGCCGGACATGAAGGAACCGAAGGCTCTTCTTCGCAAATACGGCGGGCCGCTCTAACGGTCCAGAATTTGAAATCGGCATAGGAATGGCGGGCGGAAGCGAACTTCAGGGAAAGTTGAAAAAAAAAACAAATTTACTGGAAGAAAATCTTTCAAACGGTGCTTTATCTGTAACGAATGAAAATTCGATTCATCCCTCCACACATGCACACGCAAAGTCTTCCAATGTACTCCAAGACCCTCCTCGCCGTTTTTGCCATCGTTTCTGTAACTCAATCGAAGGCCGAAGCTCAACTCTTCCGCCGATTTCAGAAAGCTCCACAGCAAAATTGCTGCCAATGTCAGCAACAAACGCAATCAACCCAAGCCTACACGGCGACTGGAAGTTACTCGCCAACTGAGTCTTACTCGCCCACTTCTTACTCGCCAGCCACAACCTACCCACCGGCGACAGTTTTAGCTCCGGTTGAAGGACTTCAGAGCCAGTTTGACGATCAGTCGTACACCACGAACCCGATCCCCATTATCGATTCACAAGCCTACGAGATCCCGCTCCCTGAAATCGCTCCCCAACCTGAGTACGGTACTTTAACCCCACCGTCGTACTTGACTGTCGAGGGGAATTCACCACTGACGTCAGACATGGCACTACCTCTTGTTTTTGCAGCAGACGTGAGCACGGAAAATCCCCCGACAGTGTTTGGGCAACCAACTCTGGAGACGCCTTCGACGTTCCCAACTCTCGCGTCCCCGCAGACCATCACCACCGACCCAACCTTGGGCGATCAAGCACCTTCAATTGAGCTGTCGATGCCTCCGGCAACGCAAGCGGTGCTAGGTAAGCCAGCGATTAATGGCACGGATTCATCGACGATGAACAGTGTTATCGAAACGCAAACGATCGCACCGATCAAGCCCCACGAGCCAGCTCCCGAAGCGATGCGTGGTCAGTCGGAAACCGAAGAAGATGAAAGGTCCATTCTTGGAATCGAAGGTGAAATCTAGTCGTACTTCGAAGCGACATCGCGTGCGGCCTCTCCTTTGCGCGAGCTTTGGAGACCTAACCAAGTTTTCAAGTTGAAAACGAGATCGAGACGAAAAGATCTCCAGAAGCCACGCAGCACAGGCGCTGATCATTTATCGTGGAGGGTGACGGGTTGGCGTCTGTCTGCAATAAATCAGCCTTCAAAGAATTGCTGCTGTTAGAAAACAATTGATAAATCCTGTTACGCAGCAGGTAGGCTGCTTTCCTTGAAATAACGAGACCAGGGAAACGCAGCCTTTTTTCTTTCTTCGCTTTTTCTATCGAAACCAGTCCGGATCAATCGAAACGACATCCACAAGTCCATCCGCAACTTCGCGAAGACGCTGTAGAATTCGATGCTTGATCTTATAGACCTGCCCGACTGATATCCCCAGTTCTGTAGCGATTGATTGCGGTGATTCACCCTGCAATACATTTCGCGAGAACGCAGCGAAGGATGTTGCGTCGAATTCAGACCGAGTCAGCTCCAACATGCGTTTGAGCACGTACTGATCGTGCTCCCTACTCCATTGCAGGCTCAATGGACTTTTGGGATCTTCAAGTTGGTCGAGAATATCAACGCCTGAATCCTCGCCCGCCGCCTGTTGGCTTAGCTTTACTTGCCGTTTTTTCGAATCCCAGTATCTTCGACAACGATTGATCGATATCCACTTCAGCCAGTTTCGAAACGCGCCGGACCGGCCGTTGTGCTCGAACTTCGGAAGCTCGACAAAGACCACCTGCAAGACCTCTTGGGTGATGTCACTGATTACGTTTTCTTCAACGCCACTACGTGCAATCCAGCCGGCAATTAGTGGTTCGTAAATACTGAAAAGCGTAAACCATGATTCAGATTCTGCGCTCGATTTAGCGCTCATCAGTAGTGACTGTCGTGTATCCACAGATAAAATTTCGAAAACAGTTGAGGATTGTGTATCGCGGTTTTCAGTTTGCCGCAAAAGTTGGTTCAGATAAGTTTTTTACCGGAAGAATCTTCCAGAATTCTTGCTTTAACAGTATCGAAATTCTAACACGACGCATCCCCAATTTGGATCGGCAAAGGTAATACTTTTTATCACTCTTTGAATTCTCTCCAGTGGAGTGTTGTGGATAGATTAGCGTATCGAAAGAGCTAAACAAACAACCCGCAGCTGTGGCGAAATGGTAAACGCTACTTGGATTGGCGGACATGAGTTGCGTTGCAACGATTGACTGTAGGTCTGGGAAGGTCTCTCTTAGACCATGGAGGTTCGATTCCTTCCAGCTGCCATAATTTTTCATGTCAGATTCTTTGCAGATGTCAAACATGGTCGACTCGCCGTCATCGAACTTTGATCGATTCTTCCGATTCCTCGATGCCGCTACCTCTTTCGAGGCTTGAAAGCAATCCTGTCACGAAACTTTCTGAGTAGCCTCCGATGAAGCACCAAATAACAACTTTCGCACCATCGGAAACACTTGCGGGACGCAGATCACGAAATTGATCCATCGAAAGAAGCTGCCCGTCGGTCAATGGAGTGCCAGGTTTGAAGCTTGGGAAAAGATTGGATGTGACCAGTCCTTGTCCTCCATCGCCGGAAACCAGTCCGGAGATCATCAAAAAGTAGACCACGGTTGCCATCAAGCCGCCGTACAGGAAAGGTGATGCAGTGACTATCCAGTCTGTGGATGAAAGGTAGTTATCGAGCTTGGAACCCAAAGTGATTTTTCTGAGCAGTGCAATGCTCGCACCCAGTACACCGCCGAGAAACGCGAACCAAAAGACCCCAAGATTTGCCCTCGGTGCAACGAAGACAAACAACGTCGCCAGAACGATTAGCGCTAACTGCAAAAAGACAATCCTGCGAATCAACAGGAGTCGGTGATTAAAATCTGATTGCGTTCCGTTCATCATCAATTCCATAGTAGTCAATGAATCTGTGCGAGCAGACGTATACGATGAAACACACGGAAAACACCCGACTTGTGAAGTCAAACCACCAGTTGCCGTAAGAATGTTCAGAAGAATCATAACAACCCAAACCCAATAGTTGATCGCCTGTCCGTTATGCTTATGAGATGCCACATGTAGCACTTGTCCCATTTACTGGCCTGCGCGTCCGAGAACGCGAAATGTTGGCGCTCGGAATGCGTCTTCCGGGCTTGAAAAGAAGAGCCGAAGCATTGGCTGGATTGCCAGCGCTTGGTCTGTTAACTCTTGCCGGGATGACACCCGATACTTGGACTTGCAGCTACCATCCGTCATCAGATACCGAGACATTGGTCGATGACGTTGTCGCAACGGATCCAGACCTAGTCGCTGTGAGCGCGTTAACGGCTTCGGTCATCGAAGCATACGAGTTTTGCGACCAGATGAAAGCACACGGACTACCCACGGTGATCGGCGGACTTCACGCGACCGTTCTGCCGCAAGAAGCAGCTTCTCGCGCAACTAGCGTTTGCGTTGGCGATGGAGAAAGTTCTTGGTTGCGAATTCTGAAAGACGCAACGGATAGAAATTTGCAGTCCATCTACAAACCTGAAAAAGTCTTCGATCTGAAAAACTGTCCGCGTCCACGATTCGATTTGCTTGGCAAGAAGTCACCTCAACGTTGGACGATCCAGACACAACGCGGATGTCCGTGGGCCTGTGAGTTCTGTGGAGCCAGCCGTTTGTTGGGTCCAGCTCGATTCAAACCGGTTCAACACATCGCAGAAGAGCTGGCACTCATCAGCGGGCTTGATTCATCACCTTGGCTAGAACTTGCCGACGACAACACGCTCGCCGGACGCAAGGATCCATTTGAGTTGCTGGAAACAATCGGTTCAGCCGGCATCAAATACTTCACCGAATCGGACTGGCGAATCGGGGAAGATCCAAAACTCGTTCAAGCTCTCGCCGATTCTGGCTGCGTTCAAGTGTTGGTGGGAATCGAATCTCCGACTCATATCTATCCCGGGATGGGGAAGAAGCAAACTGAAACACTGCGGATGATGGACGCGATTGACGCAATCCAAAACGCCGGAATTGTAGCCAACGGTTGCTTCATCGCAGGCGCCGATGGGGAAACGGATCAGAGCCTCGATGCGATGGCTAATTTCATCAATTCCAGCAATCTTGCTGAGGTTCAACTGACGTTACAAACACCGTTTCCCGGTACTGGCCTCTATCGCCGATTCAAAAAAGACGGAAGACTATTGGCTGACCGTGACTGGTCTTACTACACACTTTTTGACGTTGTGTACCAGCCTGAAAGCATGAGCGTCGAGCAACTAGAGGCTGGATTTCTGAGAACGTTGGCAACCGTGTTCTCGGAAAGTGCGGCGGCAAAGCGAACATCGCTACGGCGAAGGATTTGGACATCGAAGAAAAGAAACAAGACATGAGTAGCGCCGACTCAACAATCACTCCGCGGACCGTTGTCGATTTCCTCCTGTTTCAACGCGATGCAATTCTTAAAGTCGCGGCCAGCAAGTCTGCGTTTTGGATTGGGCTTCTTTTTGTGATCGCGGCCGGATTCGCGAGAGAGTACGACGGCGAGTATCTGATCGCGGAACCTTGGCATCTGGTGTTGCCTCTGGCGGCTTCGCTGATTGGATGCACGGCAATGGTTTTGCCGATCTACCTGTTCCTAAAGTGCAACGGGGAAAAGGAGTCTTCGTTCGCTGAAGTATTCCGCAGCTTCCTGAACGTCTATTGGATGACCGCGCCGCTAGCTTTGGTTTACGGCATTCCGGTTGAACGAATTTTCGATCCGGGCGACGCAACGCGTGCGAACCTTTACTTACTGGCGATCGTCGCTGTTTGGAGAGTCTTACTGATGATTCGATGTGTCTACGTCTTATGCAGCACATCAATCTGGCGTTCCACGATCATCGTGCTCCTGTTCAGCGACGCCCTGGCGATGCTGGCTCTGTACTACGTTCCGGGGCCAATCTTCATGATCATGGGTGGCGTACGATTGACCGAGAGTGAACGGATCATTCTGAGCATTCGTCATTTACTGATTCTGCTGTGCTACGGCACAATTTTGGTTTGGGTAGTTGGATACATTGCGATTTGTTGCCGTCGTTGCAAGCTGGCGTTTTATCGATCTAACGAAGAGAACAGAAAAACGAATCCAGTTCCCAAAAGATCTGCTTGGCTGTTGGCGATTGCGGCAATCTGTTTTTGGATTCCTTTTCTATTCGTTACGCAGCCAGAACAACAGCTTCGCTGGACGTGCGAGCGAATGATCGCGGAAGGTAACTTCATCGAGTTTGGTCAGGTAACTGCAGACTATCCGCGTGAAGCTTTCCCGCCACACTGGGACCCGCCGCCAAGAGTTGGCTATCGCGAGCAGGAACCTCTGCCGTTTCTGGTTCTACATGGATTACTTGAAAGCGACGCAGCGAAGTGGGCAATCGACGCCTACAAGGAAAAATTTAATTTCATCGCTGCACGAAACGGATGGAGAGTTTCCAGCGAAGACGAGACTAGAAATTACTCGGAACACGACGTCGAAAAGATGGTCGAAGTGCTCGAAAGGATTGAAGGTGGAAACGAACTGGCATGGGAAGTCTACATTGGATTGGCCAACGGAGACGAAGAATGGCAAAGTGAAAAACGACAAGCATTGGTCGCACGAATTGAATCGGTCGCCGGCGTCGCTGAAGAAGGTAGCGAAACCACCGAAGAAGACTAACCGCGCGGGTGAAATGCCATGGCAACTCAACTGCGATGACGTCTTGTCAACAACATCGGAGAAAACGCGAGCAGCATCAACATTGAATTGGGCTCTGGAACTGCAGTGCCAAGTCTTACCAAAAAACCTTCACTCTGACCTGACTGGTTAAATCCCGACCCAACTGCAAAACTACCATCGGCGGAAATTCCATAAACCCTAGTTAACCGACTCCAGTGCGATACGTCGTGGCCCGCCTCTTCGAGATGATCATAGAGCGAAACCACACCTGTCTCTTCGGTCCATAAGGTCGCTTCAAAGACCCCAGAATCGTTCATACCAAATCCTCCGACCACAGAACCATCGCCTGAAACCGCTTCTGCGAACCCGACCCGTTGAAGATCAGAAAGCCATCCCAGACCAACCAAGCCAGGCTCTTCAGTCCAACGATACATCTCCCTCGTACTATTACCGTCAATTGTGATGTCACCAACAATTACTGATCCATCATCTGATATAGCTGTCGCGTCACTATCCACATCGCCGGAAAAATTTTCAAGCATTTCAATACCTGTTCCCTCCGTCCAGCGAAAGGCGCGTTTTTGAAAGTTGGGCGTCTCAAATATAATACCCACCGCGACTGAACCATCGAAGGAAGTTGCTTTCGCCTGACTTGATAGTCCTGAAGGTTGAGGTTCAAAGTAAATCACATTCCCGTCACCGGCCCAGCGAAACGCACGACTGCTTGAGATGCCTACAACTACCTCGCCATTTCCAGAGACCGAACCTCCGCTCGTGAGCTCGCCATCGGGACCTAGAACCTGGACGGCGCCCGTCTCTTCCGTCCAACGATATATCCCCTGACCTTCGCTGGGACTAGTAACGATCACCTTGCCATCATTGGAATTACTGAAGGCAACTCCTTCGTAATCGTTCGCAAGACCCTCGAGGAGCTGGAAGCCCGTTTCAGCCTTCCATACCGTGGCGCGAGTGTCGCCTGTGGAGTCTAAAGACCTGCCAGCAACCGTTGATCCATCATCTGACACATCAAATGCGATGCTATTTCTTCCACCATTGGGCAGGAAACCGAGCTCTTGGATTTGAGCGGAGCAATCGCTTGAAACAGAAACAAGAGACAATGTGGTGCAAAGAAAAACGACAAAATTGCGACTGAAATAGAGTAAACTCATGAAACTTCCTCACAAATGGAACCAGCGTCTACCATGTAGACGCGAGATGATTCGAATTTGTGCAAACTTCAGTTTTTTTTGGCGGCATTTTGATTTCAACGCTTCAATCGATCGACTTACCGAAACGCGTCGGCACCCCATACGAAGTAGATCGTTGCATAGAAGCATGCAACATAGAGCGCCCAAGATGCAACTGCGTGAATCAGGACCTGCCAGAAACCACGCAATCTGCGAGTCGCGATGACATAGACAGGGACCACGACAGGCCAAGCAACCAGAAGGGCTGGCTGGAGAATGTGCGGCACGTATGAGCCGCGTTTCGCAAAATCACGTAGGAACCAAACCGTTGGAGCCAAGGCGATCGCGATCGTTGCTACGTACTCAATTCCCACGTGTTCAATGAAAACGAGTTGACCCGCGGCCCAGAGCGCCGTCAACACGTAGAACAGCAAAATTAGTATCCGACTGTTCGACATTCGCCAATTATTGATCGTCCGTTTCTGCCTTCACCGCGTCGGTCTCTTCGCCGGACGGGCGAATCATTTCGAAGTAGCGACGAATCGTCTGGCGATGGCCAAGCGGAATGGCTTCTTCGGAAAGGACCGACTCGCTCATCTGTTCGTACTTCTTGGCTTGTTTGCGATACTCGCGAATCGCTTCCTGATTTTGCTCGGCCGATTCGATCGTTTCGACATCCGTTTCACCAGAGTCAGACTCCTGCCCCTTGATGTCCATCTGCGGACCGGTCTTGAGTTTCGCCGTTTTGTCTCCCGGCTCGTTGGTGCTTCTTCCAAGCCCCCAATTGTTGCCGCCTTTTTTGTTCGATTCTCCGGCACTCTCACATTCGCCTTCGCACTCACTTTTGCAATCACCTAAGCAACGGCACTGTTTCTTTAGTAAGTCTTTCATGCGTTTGCGACGACCTTGCTTCTTCGATTCGCTTGCTAGGCCCTCGACTCCCTCGCGGAACTTCGAACGTTTGCCGCCTCGCATTCCTTCGGAGAACTTCTTGATCGCTTCACCGACTTTCTTTGGAGCCTTGCCGTTTCCGTTTTCTCCAAACTCAGCCAGCTTTCCCTGAACTGCCCGCTCTGTCTTTTGATCGAGCTCCGGCATTTCCATTTTCTCAAGCTCTTCAGCGGCCTTGTCGTACCTTCCGTTTTGCAACGCTTCGCCGGCAGCCTGCATCGGATGAGCCAATGCAATCGCTTCACCGACTTCGCGAAGAGCCTGTTCGCTGCTGGCCGTATCAAGTTGCTCCTGTTTCTGCTTGAGTGCTGCTTCCATCTCAGAAAATTTCGCGAGAGCTTCCTTCGGATCAACGCCTGGCTTTTTCAATTCAGCAATCGTGCCAGAAAGTTCTTTGATGATCTCTTCGAGTTCTGGATCGATTTCTTCTTTGTTGAAGTCTTTCAACTCTTCCAGCGCTAATTCCGCTTTCGAAGCCTGATCCAGAATGACGCTATTGACAATCGGAGCCGCGACAACCGTTTCGATTGGAGTCGAAACGATGCCTAGGATGATCGCAACCATTGCCAAACCAAGACCAGGAAGCCAAGCACCAGGTGCCTTGATCGGGGCCACTGCAACGGCATCGATTGCGGCTGCTTTTTCGTTGGCGTCTTCGATTTGCAATTGGTGCAACACATCCGTTTGCTTCTTCTTTGAGAAACTGAGCGCCGTCGCGATGCGGTCTTTCAAATTGCAGCATTGGTCAATCTGCGTTGCGGCCATCGACGTTTTGCGATACGTCACAACGGACCAGAGCCAACCCAGCAACGGGCCGGCAACAATCGCTGCAGCAATCCACAAAAGTGGAACCTGCCCATCGGCAATCGCGCGTGCGATCGCCAGCACGCAAGCGGCCAAACCGCCGAACACCAAACCTGTCGAAACGCATTGCCAAATCCATTGACGTTGCTGACGCTGTCTAACTGCTTCAACGCTGACTCGAATATTTTCCATCGTCTAGCTCCAGAGTGGAATCGGTTCGTTGGCGATTTGTTCTCTATATGGTATCGCCAAACGAAACATCACCGCAATCAATATTCTGCCAGTTTTTTACAAAGCGACAGCTTATCCGTTGATTCCCCGCGTTTCAGGATCGTTGCAGTGAACTGTTTCCAAATGTTGCATCGAAGAAGAAAAGAACATCATTGGAGTGGCCAAACGGCCATCAATCCATGCCGATCCCGGATTCCTTGTACTGCCCCGTTTGACGCAGCCAAATAAAATCCGGTTCGTTCAGGATGAGATTTGTTTTCAAATGCGGAAAATCTGCTGCCAGGCGAATGAGAATCTTAAGTGACTTATTGGTGCACTCGTCGCACTTTTCGGACGAGCTGGAATCGTCCGCAAGGTTACGAGCTTTCAGCCCCCAGCAACGTCCTTCGATTTGCTGTCGATAGATGAGCAACACATCAGAAAGCCCTTCCAACGAGTTAACGTATTCGAACAGTTCAACCCATGTGGTTGCTTCGATTTCAGGATTGATATTTTTGACGACCGCAAGAGTTTCCTTGCTCAACTGATCCGATGTCGAGGTGTCGGCTCCGCGTCGAGCCAAATAAAGCAACGCAATGCATTCAGACGTTGGATTGCGGTCCGCTCCTTCTTCGCCGTCCGCAAGTTTCAGCGCGTTGACGGTAAGCATCGCCATATTCAATTGATGCTCGACTTCCAAACCTGAAACTGGCGGACCGAATTTTGGACCGCTAAGGTAGTGAATCACTGACGAGTAAGACTCTTTGGTGTCATCCCATCGATTCAATAAGATCTCGGAAGCCCCCCGTTCATAATACAGTCCTGCCGCGGTGAGTAACCTCAAGGTGTTGTCGTTGGGATTCTTCGCAAGCAAAACTTTGTTGATCGCATGGGATTTGTCGAACGCCTCGAGTGCCTCGGTGTACTTGCCCGAAAACCTAAGCGATTTGGCGAGCATCGAATAAGAGTTGGCAAGCTGCTGCTGCCGAGACGCGTTTTCCGGATCATCATCGACGAGCGTCTTAAGAGAATCAATCGACAGGCTAACCAATTCGACGGCACGCGGATGATTTCCGGATTCAGTCGCGATCAGTGCCGAGATGCGGTCGAGCACGGCCCTGTGTTCGATCAATTTCAAATTGTTCGGCGTCACGGTCAATGCTTCTTCAAGTTGCTCTCTGCTGAGCCCAAAATAAAGTTTGGCGTTTTCAAAGTCCCGGCATTGGAAGTGTGCCCGCCCAACGTGAAAATAAATATCGCGAGCGATATCGTTTGAGTCATTGCCCTCACGCGGCAAACTCAAAATCCGTTCAACCTTTTCGAGCACCGGCGGAGACTCTTCGACAATCGTCGCCCAGGCAGCAGTAGGTTGCGCATGTAGCGAATCAAACCGAACCGCGTCATTCTTCAAAGACTGATACAAAAACCGGGGGTTATTCGGCTCAGCAACAAGCGCTTCTTCAATCAGCAACTTGCTTTCCATCGCTAGGGCTTCTCTGTCGTCAGCTTTCGTTTGGAACAATTCATAGTGCTCTGTCAAGTAATTCAGTGCACAAGCCAAATCGTATGCCGTTTGGTTGGTCGGTGATGCTTCGTGCGAACTTCTGCCCAATTCAACGGCTTGCAGAAAGTACTTTTCACCCTCCGGATCTCCTTTGAAATTCATCATGCCACCAAGCCTTTGATTGGCAATCATCATCGGTCGATCCACTTCTGCATCAGTGCCGACTTCAGCAATCGAATCGAGACCATCAATGGCGGCCTGAAGAACTGACTCGCGAGCTTTGATGGTTGCCGCGTTGTCGCCAAGATCTTCAAAGACCGTGACCACCAGATGATTCATCGACATCAAAATTGCTTCCCGATCGTCGACTGCCTGTTTTTCTGCGATCGAAGCTCGATACCACATCGCAGAACTGACGATCGTGCCGACCAGCATGGAAAGGAACAATAGTCCAAGTGCCGTTGCCAGAGAACGATTGGCTTTGGCCCATCGTGCCAGAATTTGGAACCGAGTTGCCGGTCGCGCTTCGATCGGCTTGCCATCGATTGCCCTTTGGAGATCCGTCGCAAGTTCGCTGGCACTTGCGTACCGCTGCTTCGGATCTTTCTCCAACGCCTTCAAGCAAATCGTCTCGAAGTCTTGCGAAACGTTTTCATTTAGCAAGCGAGGAGAAACGGGTTGAACTTCGTTGACCTGTTTCAAAATTGCCAACGACGAACCGCGAAAGGGAGGCTGTCCAGTCAGGATCTGGTAAAGCGATGCACCCAACGAATAGACATCGGATAACGAATCAACTTCTCCATTGGCCAACGTCTGTTCAGGGCTCATGTACGCTGGCGTTCCTGCGAGTTCTTCGGCTCGAGTCAGCGTAACGGTGTCACTATCGAGTACTCGAGCCAATCCAAAATCGCCGATTTTTGCAGCCAACTTTTCCGGTTCAACAAAAATATTCCCCGGCTTAATATCCCGATGCACAAGCGCCGCATCGTGTATGGCCTGTGCTCCATTGCAACCTTGAACAAGCAACGACGCGCCCTGTTTGATCGCGTCAGCATCCATTTGGTTTTTATCGAACCGCACTTGAATCCACTGCGCCAGAGATTGACCGTGAACAAGTTCCATTACGATGAATGGACGGCCGCTAGAGGTTTCGCCACTAGTCAAAACCCGAACAACGTTGGGAGAATCGATTGAGCTGGCTGTTTTTGCTTCACGCAAAAACCGATGCAGGTTGCGGGGATCAAAACGACTCTGATCCAGAACCTTGATCGCCACGCTTCGTTCCAAACTCTTTTCCCAAGCTTGAAAAACATGCGCGAATCCGCCACGGCCGATCAAGCCTTCAAGCAAGTATCCTTCGGCAGCGAACGATTGTTGCAATGACTCACTGATCGCATCCTGCGAATACAAAGAAGTTACTTGCTGATCTAACACTGGCGTCGCGTCAAAGTTCGCATCGACCGTTCCAACGTCGGCCTCTGATTCGTCAGCGACATCAATCAATGCATTTTGCAAACCGTTGGGACCGCGATCTTCATCGCGCCGCGGATCGTCGGATCTTAGCTCGCCCAGTTTTTTTGGCAGCGATTTCCGTAACGACTTGAAGTGCGGTTCATTGGTGAACGTCGACGCATCAAGCAAATCTCCACCATCGGATGGCTTGAGCGTGCTCGAGTCGGATAGTTTCTCCAGTTGAGTTTGGCAATCGTTGCAATCGGCAACATGATCTGCGAACTCAATGCCGATCGCTTCATCGACCAAACCATTGAGCCATCGCAATAACTGCTCGACCTTAGGACAGTCCTGCATCACCATCTCCTAACGAGCACGAACAAAACAACATTTCAAATCTCGCAGTGGATTGGCAAAAGATCAACGACAGTTTAAATCGCGACCTCTTGCCAGTCCAGCTACGAAACAGAAGCGTTAGCACTCTCTAAGCTCTACGACGTCGAGCCAACAATCCAACACAGACAGCCATCAAGATCGTGGCAGCTCCCGGTTCTGGAACGGCACTGACCTGAAACTGAGAAAGCTGAACCGATCCGGAACCGCCGTAGTTGACTTGGAAAGACCCCAAGCCATCAGTTGTCAGCAATCGGCTTCCGTCAGAAACGTTTGCAAAGAATCCGCTGATCGTGTCGGCCATCACAACATCGAAGATGTCCGTCTCGCCTGGCGTATAACCATCAAGCAACGCCAGTTCAAGCTCTCCTCCAAGCACGAGGTCACCGTTGATGATCAGTTCATCAAACATCGACAGACTGGCCAATTCGATCTCAAGCGTGCTACTTGAGCCGAGCATCAAATCCGTTTCGAGCGTCAGCATTCCCGGCGAGTTGCCCGGTGAAATCGTTCCGTCGTTGATGATTTCTCCAAGTGCATCGATGTTTCCATCGCCAGTCAATTCACCACCAGCACCATTGATCAAAGTATCGAATTCAACGCGACTTCCAGCTTGAGCATCGACGATGCCGAAGTTGGTGGTTGTATCTCGAACTTCTAGGACCGAATTGTTGATCGCCGAAAGCAATCCGAAGTTATCGAACGTGGTAGCAGCGGAATCGACGAGCAACGTCGAACCAGAGTCGGACTGAATCGTCCCGAGTACGAGGTTTTCGATTTGCACCAAATCACTGCCCACATTGCCGCGGCCTTGAATCGTGTTGTCAACGTTGGTCAGAACCCCTCCGCCGTTGTCGTCAGTGATGCGACTGAGACTTACGTGAGAAAGCGTGACTGTTCCGCCGCCGGAAAGACTGACCGCTTCGTCAATCTGCAAATCGGTCGCAGCATTGGTACCGCCGATCGCAATGTCACC
>CAZORS010000118.1:0-6986 GCA_964582025.1 uncultured Pirellulaceae bacterium
CACTTCACCTTCTGAACACTCCTTCAATGGCCGTCGATAAATCCAACCAACGCGTGCGAGACATGTTTGGCGAAATTGCGCCGAAGTACGATCGCATGAACCATCTTCTTTCGATGAACGTCGACCGCTACTGGCGTTGGCGAGCCGTCAAGAAGTTGGCTCCTAATCGTAACGATCCGATTTTGGATGTGTGCACTGGAACAGGCGATCTTGCGTTTTCGTTTCACAAGTACACCAAGGGCGAGGTTCCTGTCGTGGGATCCGATTTCTGCTACGAGATGTTAGAAGTCGGTCGTGAGAAGAGTGACAAGTTCGGCAAGCCGGTAACTTTCATCGAAGCCGACGCTCAGGAGCTACCGTTTGAGTCAGATCGTTTTCAAGTCGTCAGCGCGGCTTTCGGTTTACGCAACGTCGCCGACACGGACCTTGGCCTCCGCGAGATGACTCGAGTTTGCAAACCTGGCGGGAAAGTTGCCGTGCTGGAATTCTCTGTTCCGCGAATGCAGCCGATCAAGGGCATGTACGGATGGTATTTCAAAAACGTGTTGCCGAAGATCGGCCAGATGCTCGCTCGCAACGATTCCAATGCGTACAACTATTTGCCCGATAGCGTCGGCGAGTTTCCGTGCTATGAGAAGCTGACCGACAAGATGTTGGCCGCAGGAATGTCGAAAGCGAATTTCTACCCACTGACGTTTGGGATCGCGACACTTTATATAGGTGTCAAATGAGCAACGGTCAGACTGAAGGCGGCGCGGGCATCGACACTAGGTTGTCAACTGCTGTTGAGACAGAGCTGCTAGAGAAACTCAGCGCTCTCGAAAATTCTGAGACGCAATTTCCAACAACGGTTCGAGTTGCGGCGCCGGACTTAAACGTGTGGCAGTGGCTACACGCCAATCGCGAGCAAACTCGAATCGTCTGGTCAAATCGTAATTCTGCAGACGTCATCGCAGGCGTCGGATCGGTTGCCAGCGTTTCACTGACACCGGGCGGCAACGCATCTGAATGCATCGCGAAATGTCGCGAGATCCTTGGTGGAAACTCCGATTTGAAATTCTTTGGCGGTTTCTCATTCGATGGAACCGATGGCTGGGGAACTTTCGGTGCGGGACGATTTGCAATTCCGCGGCTGCAGCTTTCGCGTGGCGAGCTGACGCTGGCCGTGTTGAACGCCGAAGACATTGGAAAGGCAAAACTCGATCTTCAACAAATCCGTTGTGACGCTGAGCCGTATGCAAAATCAATCCCCTCTCCAACTGGTAGAAACTATACGCCAACGGTTGACGGTTGGCAGTCGCGAATCGACGAAGCGCTTTCTCTGATTCGCAGTGAAGTGCTTGAGAAGATTGTGCTTTCGCGGCGAGCGACTTTGAATTTTGATCAGCCGCCCAACCCAATCGCACTCACGCAGCGGCTCAAGGAAACGACTCACGACTGTTTCGTTTTCTGTTTCGATTTCGGATCATCAACCGCCTTTCTGGGCGCGACGCCGGAGCGATTGTTCCTTCGCAAGGACAAGCTTCTGCAAAGTGAAGTCGTCGCCGGAACTCGGGCTCGTGGCGAAACTCCTGACGCAGACGAAAGATTGGCGATTGAACTTTTGACCAGCGACAAAGATCAACGCGAACACGACATCGTTCGCAAGAGTATTCGACAGAAGCTTCACAAGTTTGTGGATCATTTGGACGTCGACAATCAGGCATCGATTTTGCGTTTGACTTGGAAGCAGCATTTGCGATCCAACGTTCATGGGATGCTAAAAGAAGGCGTCGACGATGGAGTGTTGCTGCAGCGACTTCATCCGACGCCTGCCGTTGGCGGCTATCCAACAGAAAATGCGCTTCCTGAAATCGCACGCATCGAACCGTTCAATCGAGGTTGGTTTGCGGCTCCGATCGGCTGGATTGGAGCGGACAGCGTTGAGTTCGCCGTCGGCATTCGCTCGGGACTAATTGAGGGCAACACATTGTCTCTCTATTCTGGAGCAGGTATCGTGCGTGGATCGGATCCTGATCAAGAGTGGCAGGAAGTCGAAAACAAGATTCAGGATTTCATTAGTGTGCTTGGCCAATAAGGTTGAATGAACATGGCTGGCGTCGACCAAGTTTGGGCCAATTCAGCTATTGAGTTTTGCCTGCGACACGAGATCGACCACTTTTTTCTTGCGCCCGGATCACGCTGCACGCCTCTGACTCTCGCCGTTGCCAGAGAGAGTTGCGTTCAAAAGAGTCGTATTCAAGTCGTCCAACACTTCGACGAACGCGGACTTGCTTTTGCCGCCCTTGGCTACGGTCGAGCAACCGGCAAACCCGGCGTTTTCATTTGTACTTCAGGAACAGCTGTCGCCAACGCGTTTCCAGCGGTGATCGAAGCCGCAGCCGAGAACGTGCCGATGCTGTTGTTCACGGCAGACCGTCCTCCTGAACTTCGCGGCAGTGGAGCCAACCAGACGATTGATCAGCGAGACATCTTCGGTGGCTATCCAAAGCTGTTTATGAACATGCCGGTTCCCGATGAGAGTTTCGCGTTGGAGGAATCGCTCGCGCAAGGGTTTGCGGCGACAAAAAACGGGCCCGTTCATTTCAACTGGATGTTCCGCGAACCGTTCACCATTTCCGACGTCCCGACTCCCAACAAATACAAGCCCGAAGCGCAAGCGAGTGGTTCTGCCGCCACTGTTGAGCATAAAAACGATCTCAAAATCAAAGTCAACGGAAACGTGTTGATTGCACTGGGCAGCTGCAATCCTTTCGAGGCACAACAGTCGTGGGAGCTTTCCCAGTATTTGAACTGTCCCCTTCTTTCTGACGTGACCAGTGGTTTGCGCACCGGATCTTTGGAGTTGCCTTCTGAATTCGAGCTGCCTGTTCCGGATACCATTTTGCACCTCGGTGGTCGAATCGTTTCCAAGACTTGGCATCAATGGACCGCGACGCTCCCAGATACGGTCGACTTCCACCACATCACGCCAACCGGTCAAGTCATCAATCCTAATCGTCTTCCGGTATCGCAGCATCGAGCCAATCTGATTCAGTTGCCATCGATCGTTTCGGGTCCCAAAACTTCTGAATCATTTTCGAAAAAGTGGAGCGATGCTGTCGCGCAGCGCAACGACATCGTTGATCAACAATTGTCTGATTCGAAGAAGTTGAGCGAACCGGCAGTTGCGTTTCACATCAGTAAACATTGTCCGACGTCTCACGGTTTGTTTGTTGGCAACAGCACACCGATTCGCGACATGGACTGGTTCGGAAACGGTCTATCAGATAAGACTCGAAACGTCGCAGCCAACCGAGGCGCCAGCGGAATCGACGGCTTACTGGCGACAGCAACCGGCTATGCGATCGGTCTCGAGCAACCGACAACCGTTCTGATTGGTGATTTATCTGCGCTGCACGACCTCAATTCGTTGTCGCTGGTGGCGAAGTCTCCTTGGCCGCTGATTGTGTTGATTCTCAATAATCAAGGTGGACACATTTTTGACCTGTTGCCGATTCGAGAATCGAAACACTTTGAACAGTTTTTCGCGACTCCACACGATTGTCAGTTTGAATACGCGGCGAAGATGTTTGGAATCGACTATCGTCGCATCACGGAGATGGACGACCTTGCGGCAAACTATCGAGACGCCTGCTTGCAAAATCGGTCAATCGTTTTGGAGCTGATGACGGATCGCCAATGCAACATGGAAGTACGAAATCAAATTCGTGAAGAGATCCAAAAGTGCAGCAGCCAAAGCTAACTTTCATTCATGGTTTCATGGGGCATCCCTCCGACTGGGACGAAGTTCGTACTGCGCTGCCGGAATACGATACGACTGCGATCGCAATTCAACCGGCTGCGGATTGGCAGGCGACCGTCAAACAGCTGGCTGATTCCATTTCGCCCAGTTCGATCATTGTTGGGTACTCAATGGGAGCACGTCTTGCGCTTGGCGTCGCACTTGAGGCGGCGGAATGTTGCTGCGGATTGATTTTCGTTTCGGGCAATCCCGGGATCGAATCTGAACAGGATCGTGAGCAACGTTGGCTTGTCGATCAGCAAGTTGCTGAGCGACTTGAGACGCAACCGCTGGGTACATTTCTAAACGATTGGTATCAGGCAAGTGTTTTTGCGGGTATGCCAGATGAGGTTCGTCTTGCCGAGATTAACCGCAAGCTTTCTCAGTCTTCAAGTGACTGGCCATCGATTTTGCGAACCAACTCAGTATCGAAACAGCCGAACTACTGGCCTCGATTGAAAGAGCTTGCGATGCCGACACTGGTTGTCGCTGGAGAGCAGGATGAAAAGTATCGAAATATTTCACTGCGATTCGATGAGGAAACTTCGGCGAATATTGAATCCAGTATCGTTCCCGATTGCGGCCACATCGTTCACCGCGAACAACCTGAAGCATTCGTCGAGATCGTTCGCCAGTTTGTGGATTCGCTCTAGCTGTCGTTGGCAAAGGTGGGATAGGCTTCCAGCGCTTCCAGCCTGTCAATACTATCTCGGAAGCGCTTTGCGTTTCGCCAATTCTCCATCGCGTTCACAGGCTGGAAGCCTATGCCACCGAGATCGCTTCAGGGTAAGATATGGCCAAGCTTTCGCTTTGTAGTTTTCTCGTGGCCGGTTTCGCAAGACTTCGGTAAGGCTCAGATAGGTTCCCGAACTGTTGGCAGTCCGGCTACGTTCATACTTTCAGAAAATCCCATGACAGAAAAAGTATCTGAGATCTTCGACCCAAACCTTTGGGGATCGCTTGATCAGTTTAGCTTTACCGATATCACGTATCACCGCGCGAAAGAAACCGGTGCGGTGCGGATTGCGTTCAATCGACCCGAAGTAAGAAACGCATTCAGGCCTCAGACCGTCGATGAACTTTATACGGCCCTAGACCATGCACGCCAATCAAGCGACATCGGCGCGGTCATACTGACCGGCAATGGACCATCGCAGAAAGATGGAGGTTGGGCTTTCTGTTCTGGCGGCGATCAACGAGTCCGCGGCAAGGATGGCTATCAGTATTCCAAAGGAACCAGCACGGAAATCGATTCGACGCGTGCCGGACGATTGCACATCCTTGAGTGCCAGCGACTGATTCGGAACATGCCCAAAGTTGTCATTTGTGCCGTGCCTGGTTGGGCAGTTGGCGGAGGGCACAGTCTGCACGTGATCTGTGATTTGACGATCGCCAGTGCCGAGCATGCAAAGTTCAAACAGACCGATACGGATGTTGCCAGTTTTGACGGCGGTTTCGGGTCGGCTTATCTGGCCAAACAAGTTGGACAAAAGATCGCACGCGAGATTTTCTTTCTGGGTAGAACCTATTCTGCTGAGGAGGCAAAGCAACAAGGAGCCGTCAATGCCGTTGTGCCGCACGAGCAATTGGAAGCTGAGGCTCTTCAATGGGCGGCGGAGATTTGCGCTAAGAGCCCGACGGCTCAACGGATGGTTAAGTACGCTCTCAATCTGACGGATGATGGCTTGGTTGGGCAACAGTTGTTTGCGGGAGAAGCAACGCGGTTGGCTTATGGGACCGAGGAAGCGAAAGAAGGTCGGGATGCGTTTCTCGAAAAACGAAAGCCGGATTGGTCAGACTATCCGTATCACTATTAAGTTCCACTTGCATGGCCAAAGAAGTAAATTGCTCCCCTCTCCCGAAAATTCGGACCTAACACCAATGCGATCAGGATCAAACGTTGACCGAATTTTTGGGAGAGGGGCTGGGGGTGAGGGAAAGAAAACTCAACCAAACCAGATCATTGCATCGTTGCGTCATCGCTTCGAGGTGTATGCGCGATCTTCGAATGAAACGTTTAGGCTCCTCACCCCCAGCCCCTCTCCTCATGAATTCGGTCAATGTTTGATTCCAGTGGAATGCTGCAAGGTCCGAATTCACGAGGAGAGGGGAGCAATGTCTTGCGCGGGAACGGCGAACCAATGATTGCAAACTGGATTCTCGCCGCACGTCCCAAAACGCTTCTTGCCGGATTCGCTCCCGTCGCGATTGGTACGGCGATTGCGATCCGTAATGGGCAGTTTCACTTTCTTGCGATGGCCGGCGCCTTGCTGTGTGCGATCTCGGTGCAGATTGGTACTAACTTTTGCAACGACTATTGCGACTTCTTTCAAGGCGCCGACACGGATGACCGAAAAGGACCTACTCGCGCCGTTCAGGCGGGACTCATTTCGCCGCGAGCGATGTTGATTGCGACCATTCTGATGTTTGCAATCACCGGATTGTCGGCGTGGGGGCTGTACCTCCGTGCGGGTTGGCCGTTTTTAGTGCTTGGTGTGGCGAGCATTTCGTTCGGAGTGCTCTATACTGCCGGACGATTCTCTTTAGCGTACTTAGGCATTGCAGATCCATTCGTGTTGTTTTTCTTCGGGCCAGTAGCTGTCGCGGGAACGCACTACGTTCAGGCGTTGCAGTTTGATTGGTCCGCGGTTGTCGCGGGACTTGGGCCGGGATTGATCGCGACTGGTTTACTGGTGGTTAATAATTTACGTGACATCGATGAAGATCGAGTCGCCAACAAACGGACGTTAGCGGTTCGCTTTGGAGCCACGTTCAGTCGCTATCAGTACGCGGCTTGTATTGTGCTCGCGGCGTTGGTTCCAGTTTTCTATGTCTTCCTCGAAAGTTCAGCTTGGCCATTGCTGGCGTCGATTGTTCTAGTGCCAGGTTTGTTGGTCGTGTCGAAAGTTTGGCGTAACGATGGCCTGAAGCTACGTCCTTACCTCGGGATGACGGCTGGGTTGTTGTTGCTTTACACGGTGCTGTTTTGTGTGGGGCTGTCATTGGAATGAACGCCTATCGATTCCAAATTCCTTTGGTGTGTCCACTGAAACTGAAGAGCCAAACGTACAAGCAGCGCGAAGGCGTGCTGCTTGAACGAGATGGACAATGGTCTGAAGCTTCTCCTCTGCCGGGATTCAGCGTCGAATCGATTGACGATGTGATTGCAGCTTTGCGAGGCACACACGAGAGTCCTGCGTCG
>CAZORS010000118.1:7086-17301 GCA_964582025.1 uncultured Pirellulaceae bacterium
TGGACGCTTTCGGATGCAACCAGATTCTGCAAAGCGTTGGACGATATTGAACTGGAATACATTGAGGAACCGCTCACCGATTCGAGTCAACTCGAAGAACTTTACTCTCGAACGGGAGTCAAATACGCTCTGGATGAAACATTGCTGCATCATGATTCTGTTGAGCAGTGGCCCAATGCCGCAGCACTGATATGCAAGCCAACGATCCTTGGTGGACGGGAACCCGCACGCCGACTGGCAGCATCCGGAAAGCCTATCGTTTTCAGTGCTGCCTTTGAGTCAGGAGTTGGCATTGCTCGAATCGTGCAGCTAGCGGCGGAGTACTCATCGCAAGTTCCTGCTGGTCTCGATACACTTGATTGGTTGACCGACGACTTGTTGCAATCTTCGCCAGAAAAACGAAATGGAAAATTCGCGTTCATGAAAGAACCGCGTGTTGATGCGACCTTACTGGAGCCTATCGAACTGTGATCTTTGCGCCAATCCACTCAGCGACGCAGAAACATTCGCATCAGATTGCGTTTGATGATGGCGTCGTTCAGATTAGTTACGAACAACTGAAAGATGCGTTGTCTCAAACGCGGGCAATGCAACTTTCAGGATTGCAACCGGCAGAGCCTGTTGCATGGTGTCCGCGAAACGATCTGGATGCGTTCCTGACCTTCTGGGCTCTGCAACTAAGAGGCTGCGTTGCGTGTCCAATCAGCCACCGCTTGCCCGCTGAAAAACGCGATGAAGTGGTCGACAGGATCGACGCCAAATGGCTCTCCGACTACTCAGAAATGGAAACAAGATCAACGGCACCGGCAATCCAAAACGCTCCGGTCACGATCATCCTTAGTTCCGGTAGCACCGGCATGCCCAAAGCGATCGTGCATTCGATGGAGGCACACGTTGCCAGTGCAAAAGGCGCTGCGACGAATATGCCGCTTGTCGCTGGAGACCGTTGGATGTGGTCGTTGCCGTTGTATCACGTCAGTGGGTTGTCAATCCTTGTTCGTTGTGCGGTGGCGGGTGCGACCGTCGTCGGTATGCGAGAGCATGATGAACTCACTGCCGAATTGCTCGACGCACGAAAAGTCTCTCACCTTTCAGTCGTGCCGACTCAACTTCGTCGTTTGCTTGCCGATGAAAGCTTCCCATCGAAGCACCTTCAATGGGTACTACTCGGTGGCAGCAGTATTGATGCGGCACTCGTCGCGGAGGCGAGAAACCGGGGAGTGAAAGTGCTGACGACCTATGGGCTGACCGAAGCGGCATCTCAAGTCACGACTTCAACGCCCAAAGATGACCCTGCCAAGAGCGGCCGAATTCTGCCGGGTCGAGAACTAAAGATCAGCGACTCTGGCGAAATTCTTGTCCGTGGTGAAACACTGTGTTTGGGCTACTACGATGTCGGCGCGGTTGAACCAGTCGTCGATGACCAAGGTTGGTTTCACACGAAAGATCTGGGCTGCCTTGATGATGACGGTCAGCTTTCGGTAAAGGGACGCATCGATAACATGTTCATTTCCGGCGGCGAGAACATCTACCCTGAGTCGATCGAGCGGGCGATGTTGAGTGCGTTTGATATTCTGCAAGTCGTGGTAGTACCAAAGAAAAACGAAGCGTTTGGAGCTAGGCCCGTCGCGTTCGTCAATGGAACCCTTTCGCCGGGTTGGCAATCGAAATTGGGACTATCGGTACAGAGCTACGAAATCCCAGTCGAAATTTTTGACTGGCCCGAAGAAGGTCACGGAGCAATCAAGCCCGACAGAAGAAAACTGCAGGCTTTGGTAGAGTCCACTCGTTGATTGCATTGCCGCAAGCCTTCTGTGATGGCATACGCCGCCAGTGTGTGACTTTACTGGAAGAAACTTGCGTTTCCCAAGAAATTTCACCGCGATGTCCGGCGTCAGAATCGGATATAATTGCAGCTAGTCTGGCCAATTTTCCGGAGGTGAAAAATGAGAAAGCTGATTTTGTGTTCCGCTGCGACATCGATGGCGGTGCTAATGTTGTTTGTCGGTTGCGGAAAGGAAAGTGCTGCACCGGCGAACACGGATTCAGATTCCGCGTCTAGCGCTGAATCAAGCATTGCCGAAGTTTCCGAGGCTGATCCGGCCAAAGGCAAAATTACGATGGCGGATTTCGAAGGATTTCTTCCTTCGGATCCGATCGAATCAGTCGAGCTGATCGACGAAGAGAAAATGGCATCTCAAATGCCGGCAGATGAAGGTAAAGAAAAAGTTAAGCCATCGAAATTCGTGTTTGAAGCTCCTGTTCGAATCAAAGCTGGCGATGAGTACGTGAAAGTTGATGCTCCGGGGTATGCATGCCCGACGATTGCTGACGTTGACGGCGACGGAAAACAGGACCTTGTCGTTGGCCAGTTCAACAAAGGAAAGATGCGATTCTTCCAAAACACATCGGAGGATTCAGACTCGCCAGAATTTGCTGCTGAGGCATGGATCAAAACAGGTGACAAAGTCGCTGAAGTGCCAGGAGTGTGGTGATGCACCAGTTCGACTCCACAGTTTGTGGATTGGGACATGGATGGAAAACTGGACATCCTATCTGGCTGCTATTGGACCGAAGGTACTGACGCGGGGCAGATTCAAATTCTTAAAGGCGTTGATACGCTTGATTTCGAAAAATCAATTTCGTTACTTTCGAGCGCGGAAAAACCACTGGAAAACGTTAAGCTTGGCGACCAGCCGGACGCAGGTGGAATGGATTCTAACCAGACGAAGAACATCTGCACTCAGCAGCACGCAGTCGACTATGACGGCGATGGTGATCTCGATTTGGTGGTCGGTTGTTTTGCGAACAACTTTTTCCTTTATGAAAATGAAGGCTCCAGCACGGAAAATCAGCTTGTTGAAAAACCAGTCGAATTGGAACTGGTTTCTCCCGACTATCACGCGGCTCCTCACCTCGTGGACTTCGATGGAGACGGCGACCTTGATTTCCTAACCGGCGGCGGATCGGGCGGAGCCTACATTGCAATCAATGAAGGCGATGCGAAAACGCCAAAGTATGGCAAGTTTATGTCGCTGATGGGTAAACCAAAGAGTCCTTATGAACCACAGAGACCAGGGGCAATTTCTGTGGGCGGTGGTACCCGGATTTGGGCAACCGACTTTAATGGCGATGGCCTGATGGACTTGCTTGTTGGAGACAACGTACAAACTGCAGGTCCAGCCGACGGCGTATCTGAAGAAGACTATCTTGCGAAGAAAGCCATGCATGACAAAAAGTTGGCTCGTTTGATGGGACGCTACCAAGAGCTGATGGAATCCGGTCGCGAGATGGGAGACGAAGCTCAGGAAAAATTCTGGAACGTCTACAGCGAACTAGGCGAGGAATCCGAAAAGTTCGAAGAAGCTGACAGCACCGGTTTTGTCTGGTTGCTGTTGCAAAAACCGAAATTGGAATCAGGCAAAGATGTAACTCAAAACTGAGCTAGGATCTTTCGTTCGAGATAGCAACCTCTCGGGAGCCTTTGAGTTTCCGGGAGGTTTTTTATGGAATTGCGATGCCGCTTAAGAATCATTTTCGACACCAACAATACTCTGCCGCAGAACCGGTAGCGCCTTGGCGATACTTGGAAGCAGAATTGCCGGCGAGTCTAGGTAGCGATTCGCTTGTAAAAAAAAATTCGGCGTTCGCGGATTCCGTTGCCAATGAAGTTGATGCGATCTGGTTTGTGCACGGAACATTTGCTGGAAACGATGCACTTGGTTGGTTTGGGCAGTTGGAGCGATTGATTCCAGCCGCGGGCCCAATGCTCAAACAGTTTGGGAAGAAGCTTACTGATTTATTGGCCGGCGATTCTGGGAACTTTCCGCCCGCGTTTGTTGATCTGTTTCAGATCCAACCCGAAACGCGTCGCTTCGTTTGGTCAGGAGAGAACACGCATTCGGGGCGCTGCAAAGCGGCGATCGAATTGTTGGATGAACTTTTACAGCGAGTCAATCAAGAGCCAAGAGTGATGCTGTGGGGCCACAGTCATGCGGGAAATGTCGCGGCGCTGATCACGAATCTATTGGGCGCTGAAGATTGGGTACGCGATAAGTTCTTGGATTTGGTAGAACCGTTGTTCCCGGTTAGAGACGATCGGATGTGTGCACTTTCTCGAGTTCGTTCGGCGATCGAATCGGGAGCGGCAAATGAACTTCAGTTGGATATCGTTAACTTTGGTGCTCCGGTTAGCTACGGCTGGGACACCGCGGGCTATCGAAACTTGTTGCACGTTGTCAATCATATTCCGCAAGCTGGCGAACCAGAGTGGCTGTGCCCAATCGTTGCCGCTGGCAAGAACCTACGCGACGGTGTCCAAGGCGACATGGTTCAAATTCTTGGCATTACAGGATCTGATTTTCTTCCTTGGTTGTTGAATCAGACAACACGATCAGTTGAGGCGGAGCTCCATCAGTTTCTTGCTCCTGACTGTTCGCGGCGAGATTGGTGGTCGCGAGCGAGCCTTGGGATGCGTGTCGCCGATGAAGGCGAAACAGTGCTTGTGAAATACGACAACACCGATGGACATGCGTCACAAACGGTCGGTCATTCGGTATATACAAAACCAGAATGGCTGGGGTTCCACCTAGAACTCGTTGAGCAGATTTATCGCAAAGCGTCCGACGTTTGAAATTGCTGCTTTCGATCGAGCTAAATCCGGCTACGGAACGTCGACGTAGCCTGCTAATATATGAGTCATGTCATATCGTGGAATCAAACGTGTTCTTGGAGAGTCCCGGCTGGAGCGGAAAATCCGCATCCTGTTCGGTGTCTGTCTGTTGGCGTTGACCGCCGGCGCATTTTGGTGGGTCAGTAAGATCACTGAGAATCTGATCCGCGAAAGTACGCGTGAGAAAGCTCAAAGTCTCGCGACGGACTCGTTCCTTCGAACTCATTTGCGAAAAGTAAAATTCCACGATGGCCTCAACCGTGGCTCGTCCGAAAACTTATTTGATTTGTTGGCTCGAGAGGGCGAATCGAGGACTTCGGTCCAAACTCTGGTGCTTGACGACCGGTTCAAACGCAATGAGCTTTCGGCCGTTGTTGCAATGGATCCCAACGAAATTCAACGGCTGCAAAAGCTTGCTCCGGCGGCAATCGTGCTTCAGCAAAGAGCGAATTGGGCTTCCGTGTTCGGGGATCGCGAAAACCCAGAACTGGTTCCGATCGATGAAGATGCGCCTCGAACCGACGATTTTACGTTTGGCCAGAATTACGTTTTCTACAAACCGGTGATTTTCAATTCAGTTTGCATCGAGTGCCACGGAGTCGTTGCGAGTGATCCAAATGATCCCGTGTTCGCAGATTTTGATCGTCGCGCCGAAGAGTCCGAAGGCGATCAAATCAACGAAGTTATCTACGAAAAAAGTCAGCTGGCTCCGCCGATGTTCATGCGGATCACGTTGGACAACACGCAGGCAAAAGATGCCATTACCAACAGCCGAGCGATTCTGATCTCGGTCGCGATCGTCACGGTTGTGTTTGCGGTCGCGGCGATTTGGTTGATCGTTCGCTACGTGATCGTCAAGCCGCTGAAACACCTAACGGAGGTTGCTGACCAAGTCCGCGATGGAAAACTTAACGAAAGAGCCAGCCTTAAAACCGGCGACGAGTTCGAAACGCTTTCTCGTTCGTTCAACAAGATGCTGCATCACTTGATGGATTGGCAGGTGGCGTTGCAGGATGCGAACGAAGATCTGGATAAAAAAGTCGACGAACAGGCTCAGCTGAATTTGAAGCTCTACGAAATGAACCAAGTGAAGAGTGAGTTTTTGGCCAACATGAGCCACGAACTTCGCACACCGCTCAATAGCATCATCGGGTTTTCGGAAGTGCTCGAAGCTGGAGGCTTGGACGAGAAGCAACTTCGGTTCGCGTCGAACATCAAAAGTTCAGGTCGCTTGTTGCTTGACTTGATCAACGATGTTTTGGACTTGGCGAAACTGGAGGCCGGCATGATGGAAGTTCGGCCAACCGATTTTTCCATCAATCAACTTTGCAATGAGTTGGGCGACATGGTTCGAACGCTTGCGGAAAAGAAGAGCATTCAGCTTGTCTACGAAGGCGATGAGGACTTTGAGCCGGTGTTCCAAGACAAGATCAAGATTCGCCAAGTGTTAACGAATCTGCTTTCTAACGCGATCAAGTTTACTCCCGAAGGCGGTAAAATCCGGTTCACAGCATCGCGTACGCGTGAAGATTTGCTGTCGCTGCAAGTTAGCGACACCGGCGTCGGAATTGCGGAATCCGATCAGGAGATCATTTTCGAGAAGTTTCGCCAAGGCCCTTCGGCGATTGGGTCCGATGCGTTGACACGCGAAGTTTCCGGAACGGGGCTTGGGCTGTCGATCGTGAAGGAGCTTTGTATTTTGCTGGGCGGAAAAATCTCTTTGGATAGCCAGGTCGGCAAGGGCAGCACGTTTACGGTTGTGATTCCCTGGCGTTTAAAAGTGCTTCCGCGGATCCAGTCCGAGATCAAACAAACGGTCGACGAGATGGTGAAGACGCAGCGAGTTGATTTTGCTCGTGCGAATCTGACGCCGCAACCACCAGAATCTTCCGAGGTGAGCCAATGATGAAAAAGGAATTGGTTATTGCTTCATGTCACGACGAAGCGGACGAGCTTTCCAGAAAGCAAGATGATTTGCTCACTCCGCAAGAACGATTTGATGCATTTATGAAGCTGATGGAACCTTACTATGAAGCTGCCGAAGGACTTCAAAGAATTTGTCGAGTTGATGATCTCAAACAACGTCAGGTTCGTGATGATTGGCGGATACGCCTACAACCTGTATCGAAACCCTCGGGCGACAGGTGATATCGACTTCTTCGTTTCGTCAGATGAGAAAAATCAAAGTGAGCTAAGGTCCACGTTGAAACAATTCGGTTTTGGTTCGGTGCTACCGCCTTCCAACGAACTGCTAATGAAAAAAGATCAGGTGTTGATGCTTGGCCGTTCCCCGTTTCGTATTGATTTGCTCGTTTCGATTGATGGCGTTTCATTCGAAGAAGTCGAAAATTCATGCAGGATCATTCCGCTCGATGGTCTTGAGGTGCCGGTGATTTCACCAGAAATGTTGCTGAAGAACAAGCAGTCAACAGGCCGTACCAAAGATCTCGTTGACGCCGAAGAGCTAGAGAAATGGCTCGCTTCCGCTGGTGAATCAGAATAGGACTACTCCCCAAAGTAATACCAGTCGAACAATCGTTCGCCCCAACCTCTGTCGTCGACCAGTTGCTTCAGCAATGTGAATTCTAGTGGTCCAATATCGGAGGTCACTTTTTTCAACTGGAAATAGGTGCCTTCGTTTTGCGGACTTCCGATGAAGCGATTCTTGAATTGCTTAAGAGTCGAGCCACTCAAGCTGGCCATGTACATTTCTGAACCTTTGTAACCGTAGACGGAGAACCAAGGTTTGGATTCATCAACGACCTCGAATTCAAAACGTCCTTCTTCGTCAAGTTCGATCATCTGATGCTGACCATCGGAACTTGCTTGGATTTGTGTCGTTAGGCCGATCGCCCTGTCGTAGTTAACAACGCCTGAGATCGTCCACGTCTTGCTTTCACGGATTTCAATGTCTTCAACGGCTTCACCAACTTTTAATGTTGTTGTGTACGTTTTTGCCATGATCAGATCGCCCTTGACTTTGACCTGTTTGCCGCTGATGTTTGCCTTTTTGACAAGTGTGATCGTGCACTTGCCTTCGCGAGGAGGAAGCTTGAACTTTCCGTCGGCATCGGTGACCGAATAGGCGTGGACGACGTTCTGTATATAGATATTTTTCCCGACCGTTTGTTGGAGGTTTACAATTTGTCCTTCTACAGGCTTTCCCTCCATGTCCACAACAACGCCAGCAACGGAGACGCCTTCCTTGAGTTTGATTTCGCCAAGATCCTGTTCGTTTTCTTCCGATTCACTTTTCTTAATCGTGACTTGATGCTCTGTTGTGGCGGCATTGTCGCAACTGGCGGTCAGCTCCAGCTTGCAATTTTCAGGAACGACTGCTTCGAAATGTCCGTCTGTTCCGGGGCGGAAATTCTTTTGAAACATGTTGTTGTAGTCCGGAGTCAGGCTAGTCATCTTCTTTGCTATATGGATCTTTGGATTTAGAAGTTCTTCGTCTTGTTGGCCAACAGGCAACACAATTTTTCCAGTGATCTTGATCGCACGCGAGAGTTTGAATTTCTTGAAGCTGCCGTTGAAGGCGCTTAACAGCGTATATCCGCCATATTGATTCGTATTCAGATAGCCTTCTGCGGTAACGGTCTTGTTGATGTATACCTTGTCGTTAATTTTGATTGGATCTTCGACGTCGAATTGAAACTCTCCATTTTCGAATTCACCTTCCCATTTGCCGACCGTTTTGGGGGTCACGTTAAAACCGCCTTTGGAATAGTCGTACACTTGAACCCTTACGGTGAACTTCTCAATCGGTTTGCCGCTTGAGTCAACGACCTTACCTACAATTTCGGCGAACGTGGTTGTTTTGTCAGTATCCTGTGCATGAGCAATGCCGGAAGCAAAGCAAATCGCTGTGAGCAATACAACAGCGGATGGAATTAGCGTTCTCATCTTATCTCCTCGTTCTTCATTCTCATGAAACAGATCTATTCTGAAGAGTGCGGTGTCGATATGCAACAAAAAAACGGCGGCAGAGATAAAGGTCTCTGCCGCCGTTGGTTACTTTACGCGTGATTATCGCTGATCCTATTCCTTCAACTCCGCGTTCCAGTACGCGTCGCTGATGAAACGAGTCCAGCTTTCGTGTCGCGTTTCATATCGAGAATAAACCGGGTTCCAATTAGGACGGGTCGGTTCCTTCTTCAGTTTCAGGTTCGCCTGCTTTGGCGTTCGGTCAGCCTTTCGATGGTTGCAAGCGATGCACGCCAGCACACAGTTCTCCCAAGTCGATCCACCGCCGTGCGAACGAGGCACAACGTGGTCAATCGTCAACTCATCCTGTCGAGGACGCTTGTTGCAATACTGGCACGTGTAAAGGTCACGCTTGAACAGGTTGCGTCGACTGAACGGAACGGTTGCCGAAGGCAGTCGGCTGAATCGAGTCAGCGTGATGACTTCGGGAACGCAGATTCGTTGTGACACCGCCTGAATGAATGGCTCATCGTCAACAGGCTGCAACTGCGACCAGTCGTCCCACTCGTACGTTTGATAATCGCTTGGATCAACAACCTTGGCTGACTCATTCCATACCAACACCAGAGCTCGCGCAACGGATGCGACATTTACAGGTTGCCAGTTTCGATTCAAAACGAGCGTTGGTCGCTGAAGCACTTGCGCTACCATCTAAGGTCTCCTGAACTTTCTAAGTGGTTAACCGGCAATCAGTTTGGGGACGCGTATTACAAAAAATGGAGTCGCGTCCACGCTTGTTGATTGATTGGTGTAAATCAAGTCAGTGGCTACTATCCATTATTACGATTTTTCGAGGGTGACCAACCGGAGTCGAACCGGCACGGACCTGATTCACAGTCAAGCGCTCTACTTGATTAAGCTACAGTCACCAAAAAATGCCGACACTTAAGCCGATTTGGCCATGCCGACCAAACTCGCAATTGTTGAATCAGAGAGCGTTTCCTTGATTTGGTTCGCTATTTACAGGATATTTGGACACTTGCGATTTACACTGGCTTCTTGGCTATAATTGCTCCGACTTTATTTTTGCATTCAGTAAATTCTCAAAAGAATCATATGAACAATTCCACCAACCGCAGAAATTTTCTCCGCACACTTGGTGTTGGAGCCGCTGCTACTACGATTCTTGCTCCTGGACGGAAGCTCTGGGCGGCGAACATCAATGAAGAAATCAATGTTGGGTTTGTGAGTTGCGGAGGCCGAGCGCGTCAACTGATGGGTCAGTTTTCCAAAGTTGCAGGCGTCAACATCGGCGCTGTTTGTGATCCGGACCAGTCGCGTATCGACACGGTTAAAGAGACTTACCCGAAGGCAAAATCGTTCACCGACATGCGTGAACTGTTTGCCGATCCGGAGATCGATGCCGTTGTGATTGCGACCTGCAATCACTGGCACTGTCTCGCTGCGATTTGGGCGATGGAAGCGGGCAAACATGTCTACGTTGAAAAGCCACTTTCGCACACGCAGTGGGAGGGCGAGCAAACCGTCGCCGTGGCAAGGCGATATAACAAAGTTTGCCAAATCGGAACGCAGCAGCGTAGCGATCCCATGCAGGC
>CAZORS010000119.1:0-13832 GCA_964582025.1 uncultured Pirellulaceae bacterium
GAACGTGGCGCAACATCGTTCCAAAGAAGTCATCGTTTCAATTGACCAACGAGACCTCGATTCAGTCAAGGAAAATCAGGGACAGGAAATTCGCGTTGCGATCTCCGGCATGCCAGTGTTTCGTTCAAGATTCCGTCGTGTTAACCCACGTGCATCCACCACACCAACTCATCCAAGCCTTTGTGCTTTCGCGGGCGGTTCACTTCCTGTGAAACCTGCGGCCAGTGATTCAGAATCGGGTCCAGCATTCGAACTATTGACTCCGCGATTTACAGCTGAACTTTCGCTGGAAGACAGCGTGAGCCAGTCGCTACACAGCGGTCAACGAGGTTTGGCGTTTTTCAAGACCAGCCGACAATCGATGGGCAGCTATCTCTACCTAGCATCTTGCGACTGGTTGCGAAACAAGATCGAACTCGCAATGCAAGTTCAACAATAGTCAACCAGACATCGCGATCGCTACTCGCAAACTCAGAGTGTCTCCATTGGATCTACTACTCATGATCCATCCCGGCAGAAACTTCTTTTTGCGTCGGACCTTCCTGACCTATTCCTCTCCCGTACGGTGTGCAACACAGCAAATCGCAGGGCTAATTCGCGTCTTTTCGTCAACTAAAGACTCGAAAAAAGTTTGGACTTTTCGTATCAAATTTTCTTAACACGGCATTGAAACTCGTTCTATTGAAATCTGAGCGTACTCCAAGCAAACATTTACTTGTGAACTGAGCCGCCAATGAACGATTTGCCTTCCAAAACAAATTCTCGTGTCGCGTCTTCATTTGTATTTTTACTTCGGGCAATTTGTGGCTGCGTTCTTCTCTATGCCGCATCGAAGAAGTGGGCTGAATTTTCACAAGGATCTCCTGCCGAATCCCAGTTGTTGTTCTGGCTTTCAATAGTGAGTGACCTGCTCTTGGCCAGCCTCGTACTTCTTTCCCCTAGCACCAAACGGCTCTTTCATCTATTGGGCTTTGCGTTTCTTGGCTATTTGCTGATTCTGGTTTGTACGGCAATTTCCGGAACGGGAGCCAGTTTGACCTGCAATTGTTTTGGGCGCAATACGAACATATTCATTCCGATAGTTTTGGACTCCTGTTTCGCTGCTGGCTTCTTCTACACAAGCCGTTTTCTCTGCGAAAATGAGTCAAAACTGACTGATTTGAAGCTTGTAGCAATGCAGGCTCTGTGCTTCATTTTGTGTTTCATTGGGATCAATTCGGCAATCAATTCCAACGCCGTGAGTCTCGTTGATGCTTCCTTGGTTGAGACAGGGGAAGATCTGGAAGGCTGGACGGAGTTAAAATTGTTTTGAAGAATAACGACGCGGAATCGATAAAGATCTTGGGTGTTCCCAGTAGCTGCAATTCGTATTCCATGTCGAAGCTTCCGTTGGATGTGCCACCCCAAGGCAGTACGGAAATTCGAATTCGTTACCTCCGTCCGGAAGAGATTAGTGATGGCATTCTTTCTGGCCATTTGCGAGTTTGGTACCAACCTTGTGATTGCGGTGCCGATGATTCGCTGGCAACAAGGGTGCTCGGTTGGAACGTGGCGTTGAATTAGTGATTAAAATCAACACCTGCTTTTTTGGCGATTTCGTCCTTCACTTATGGTGAAAAGGACTTTTTATTTACCCAATGTTCTCTAGTTAGGAATAACCATGTTTAGAAGATTGCGTCACATGTTAGCTGTGTTCACGTCAAGCGTAGCTTGTTGCTGCTTGGCCTTTTCGAATGCTCATGGTCTTCGTTCAAGCTTTGCCGCTTTGCTTTAAAAGCGGTGCAAACAAGTGTGGATGGGACCCCTTAACTACCTCTTGCGGTGGTGGCTGTTCGCCAAGTGTTACCGGCGATCGAATTGGAGTTACATGCACATGTACAGATAACCCAACCGTAGCCGCTTCATGCTACTGCCACGCGAGTTGAGACAAGAGCGTCAGAATGAGTCTAGCCTTACTTGCAGTTGGATAGCGCTATGATATGGATTATTGTGACATCAGTTGGTTACGCACTTTTGGCATTCTGTCATAGCGCTATTCCTTTTCCTGAGAGATTGAGTTCTAGCGAAATTGACTCGTGGAAGTCGACGTTATTTGAGGCGCCGTTAAATATTGTTGCGTCAAAGATCACCGTGCTGGACAAGAAAGGGGAGGTGAAAAAGACCCGGATTCAGTGGCGATACCAGGATGGATATGCTGAAGAGTCAACAACGCCCGAAGGGGCCGTTTCTATCTACCTTGCGAACGAGAAATATTCGGCGAGCCTGTCCAAAACTGAAACAGGTTATTCAATCAAATCGTTGGACTTGATAAACCAGAAAGACAAACACTTCCGTTCACATTTGTATGCGACCTCTGCGGCTCCTTCGGAAGATGGAGCCTTACTTTTTTTCCCTGATCTTCTGGCTAATGGGGATCTTGTCGTGTCACATTCGGAGAACGAAGGGGACTTGCGAACATTCATCCTTTCTGCTCCAGCAGGAAAATTTGTAGCGGGCCTCAAAAGCGTGGAGCTCAGTTTTGACGCGGTTTCAAGTCCGTTACCTTTTCGCTGCATTATCGAAAACACTGACGGCAACCGATCAAAAGTCGAGTTCACGGAGTTTGCCGATGTCGAGGGATATTGGCTGCCAGCTGAAGGGCGACCCTACACATGGAACCCTGATTCCCAAGAGTGGACAGTTGCGGAACACAACTTGTGGGGGCAATACAAGTACATGCCGGAAGAGACGTTGCCGACCGATATCGAAAGGCTGTACTTGCCGTTTTATGGGATTGCTGAGCCAGCAGATCCAGTTGGTAATATTGCAGGCTTTGGACGAAAATCCCGGATTCCGACAGTGTTGGGATTTGGGTCAGTTTTAGCCCTTGCGGCATTTTGCTTATGGCGATTTCGGAAGAAAGAATGATGCAGAAAAAAATTGGCAAGGGATTCACATTGGTCGAGTTGCTCGTAACCATTTCTATCATTGGAGTTTTGGTTGCGATTCTTCTGCCGGCAGTGCAAACCGTGCGCGAAGCAAGTCGACGCGTTAGCTGTGCCAATAATCAGAGGCAGCTTGCTTTGGCAATTCACTCCTACGAGTCCAGCTTTGGTGTTCTGCCGCCCACGCTCGGCAGCAGACGAAAAGAAGATTTCCTGTTGCATTGGCAAGCGATCCTCACCCCGTTTGTTGAGCAAGCGCCCATCTTTTCTCGAATCAAGGACAACCTTGAAAAGGGTGATCATGTGTTTTACATGGCCGAAAGAGTAGCTCGATTGTCTGGTTTTGAATGCCCATCTGATCCCGAACACGGCTTGCTGATCGAAGCTGATACAGGAAAATTTGCTTTCACAAGTTATTGTGGAGTTGGCGGTATCCAACTTATTGAAGATGACGGCGTTTTTGTTTCATTGTCGAATGAAGCAAGGCGTGTCGACCGAGGAATTTCATTCGCCGAGATTCGAGATGGCCTATCAAATACTCTGATGATTGGTGAAAGACCGCCAAACGATGCCGGGAATGGTTATGGAGCGTGGCTTGGTAGCCAGAATCCGGCAGCAGCTGCGATAGGAGTTGGAGAAACTCGCGAGTCTTTGATAGGGAACATTTCTTTGACTGGTTGTGATGGGGACAACTTTGACTTTCGACCAGCTATCCGAGGTTCCAAGTGCGGCTGGACGCATCACTGGAGTTATCATCCGGGTGGAGCCAATTTTGCTTTATCCGATGGCTCTGTCCACTTCGTGACCTACGAAATCGAAACCGATGCCTTGCACGCGTTGGCGACAAGGGAAGCTGGTGATCTTTCAAAATTTGATTTTTGATCCGTGATCCCAAAATTCATCGACTCACTCTACCAAGCAACTCTTGCCTCAACATTTCCAGGACTGACGTTAGCAGTTGCCAAACATAGTTAATGGCATAGTAGTTCAAACAGGAACCCCTCCGTGACTTTTTGGTCAGCCCCGCTCGATTGGCCTGTGCGCACGCGTGACCAGCGCGAAGCTGATGATATCAGCAACACCACACTCCAATTTCCTAAAATCCCATACGCCAACCTTTTTGCGACGGGGGAGTCCGGGCAGCCGTATTAATCTCACGTCTTGCGATTGGTTCCGAAAGAAGATCGAACTTGCAATGCAAGTTCAGTAGCACGCAGAAACATCTGCACCCGACTTTCGTCAACGATGGCCGGCAAGCTGCTACAATCGATTCATGAATTTCATCGTAAAACGAAACTGGGACGCCTACAACGAACTCGTCCGCGAGCCTCAGGAGCAACTGGCGTACAACCTTACGCCCTCTCAGAGACTGGAACGCTGCTGCGAGCTTTACGCGATTGCCCAGGAAATGAGAGTCGAAACGGAACAGTCGCGGCAAGCAGAAATTACTCGCCGGATGCAAAAATACGAACGGCGCCGACTACTTATCTCTGGCCTTCGAAAACTGGACAAGCTACTACGTGAATCAGCCCATCAAAACGACGCTCGATGAAATTGTCGAGTTTCTTAATCAGCACGGAATCGATCACTGCGTTATCGGAGGATTGGCCGTTTCTGCACGCGCCCGAACCCGAGCCACTGACGATGTCGATTTGATTATTGATTGCGAACCTGAAGCAGCAGTCGAATTGCTGAAGCCACTCGCACGAGCCAACTTTCATCCTTTCTTTGATGGCGTCGAGCGGGTGATTCGAGAATCCTGCATTCTTCCGGTCAAACACCAGGTTTCTGGCGTGACGGTGGACATGTCATTGGCGGTCGGTGGGCTCGATCATCAAATCCTCGAACGGGCCGACCGGTTCCAAGTTTTCGGCATGGAAGTTTCCGTCGCAACTAACGAAGATCTCGTCTTGATGAAAATGATGGCAGGTCGTGCGGTCGACGTGTCAGACGTGCGAGCAATCGTTGCGTCAAAAAGCGATCGACTTGACTGGGAATACCTCGTCACGATGGCCGCTCAGATCGAAGAAGCTTTGGCGATCGATTTGGTGGACGCCGTCAACCGGTTGCGAAATTCATGAGCCGCGGACTCACTTTTCCACGTCGCGATTCGTTGGCTTGTGCACGCAAGCGACCAACACGAAGCTAATGATCATCAGCAAATACCAAGCTCCTAATTTGCTGAAAGAGACCATGTGCCAACCTTTCTTTTGCGATGGGTAAGTCCACGCCCGGGCGAACGTTCCAATGTTTTCTGCGAACCAGATGAACAGCGAAAACAGAAACATGCCTAGCAACAATGGCATCCAGCGGTGCTTTTCGTCGGCTTTAAACCAGATGACGCCAATTCCATAAAGTCCGAACGAAGCGACAAACAGAGCCCAGCGGATGTCCGGAACGTAGTGGTGAGTAAAAAAATTTATGTAGATCAACACCGCCAGTAACACTTGCCATTTCAATGGCGGGAAACGATCGAATTGAAAATCAAAGATCCGCCAGACGCGTGCAATGTAGCTTCCGACACTCGCGTACATGAAACCTGAAAACATCGGCACGCCCATGATGTTCAGATAGCTGAATTCGGGATAGATCCACGAACCGACATGCGTTTTGAAGACTTCCATCACGGTGCCAACGATATGGAAGATCAAAATAATTCGAGCTTCTTCGAGCGTCTCGAGCCGCAACAACAAAAGTAGAACCTGAATCGTGATGGCGAACAGGGTAACGAAATCGTATCGCGGCAACGCGGCGTCTTCTGGATAGAACAGAAACGTCAACACCAAAATCGCCAACATCAGCGCACCAAACAAGCAGGCCCACGCTTGCTTGATGCCGAAAGTCACGAATTCGAAAACAGCTTGGCTTTTCCAGCCTTTGACGAATCGCGTGTGGAGTTTTTGGCGCTGATCGTGGAGGAACTTGCGAGGATCAAATTGCATGATGCGGCTCTTTAATAGCATTGGGGACGTTCAACATCACCCTACCTTTTTGGGAGGGTGATGCTGGAGGAGGGTGATGCCACATCCGTGCACTACTCGTCCTCACCCAGCCCAACCAATTCCAACAACTTCAACGCGTTGGTTGTCTGAGCGATTCCTTGCTTCATCACATAGTCGAACGTCATCTTCTCTTTACCGTCTTCAGTCACAAATTGCTCACTGAAGTGCACCGTTCGACAAGCGTCGGCCAAATCTTCCGTTTTCGCAAGATCGAGATCATGAGTCGAAATACATCCGATCGCTTTGCTGTCGATCAGCTTTCGCACGACACGACTAACGGCAACTTGACGTTCGCGAGAATTGGTGCCCTGCAGAATTTCGTCCAACAAAAACAACATTGTTTTGTCGTTGAGCGATGAAACCTCTTTCGACGTATCGACAATTTGCTTCAATCGATTCAGTTCCGCCATAAAGAAAGACACGCCATCAGCCAATGAATCCGCGATCCTCATACTGGTCTCGATTCGCAGCGGCGGCAAGCTCATCGAGTGAGCACAAACGACGGTCCCCATCTGCGCCAACACAACATTCGATCCAATGCTCCGCAGCAACGTACTCTTGCCCGACATGTTCGAACCCGTAACCAGCAAAACGCTTCCCGGCGGTCCAACTTCAGCATCGTTGGCAACGCGTTCCTGCCCAAGCAGCGGATGAGCCAACCGTTTCGCTTTGATCACTTTCGCGGCATCGCTTTTAGGATCCTTTACGTCAGGCCAAGCCCAGTGCGGTTCGTCGGCAGCCAATTTCGCCAGAGCACACAGCGATTCCCAATGACCAAGATCACCGAACCAACCCGGAACCTTGGCTCCATGTTTCACTTTCCATCGCTCAAGCAAATCCAGAATGTGTGCGTCCCAGAAAAACAGAAACTCAAGAACCAAATACAGCAGAAACCCGGAACCGCGGCGAATCATCGCCAACGAAGTTAGTCCCCCAAGTCGACCAATCGCCTTTTGTGCACCGCTGCCTGAACCGCGAAAGCCCTTTTGCAGTTCTTGCAACCGCGACGAACTCGCATCGAAATTCGCCACACGATTGAAAAGCTCGACGTAGCCCCTCGCTTCATTAGCCTGCGTAGATATCTGATTAAACTGTTCGTGGATGGCACCTGAAAAGAACACGGCCAATGCAAAATTGATCGCCATCACCACCAATAGAGCCGGACCAAGAATGATCAGTGGAAACAACTGGAACACAATGCTGACAATCAAGACGATCGAAAACACCGAGGTCACGCGCGCGAACGTCAATAGCCAGCCGCGACCTTTGTCGAACCAATTTTCGCTTTTGGCCCAATCGACGAAGCTAGTCGGGTTCGCATGGCTTCCGGAAAGTTGTTCACAAAGAAGTTGAAATTCTTCACGCCATTCGAGCTTCGGCGCAAGCTCTTTCACGGCCTCCTGTCGCAACGCGACTTCATCAGCCGTTGCTCCGGATCGAATCCACGACGCAAGCGTTTCTGTCCCAAGCGGCGTTCGCGTGATGCCCAGCAGCTTGAAAATGGAACTGTTGGTGAACATGTCCAGGTCCGTTGAAACGGCAGTCAACTCTGGCGGAACCTTCACTTCGGGAACTTCGATCTCATCCCATTGACGCAAACATCGCCCGATCGACTCTCTGTGCATTCTCGCTGTCATTCGGGATCTTCGTAGCGAAGCTTCAAGAACTTCGACTCTCCACGCGACGACGGTAAAGACGACGAACACCAAGGCCGCGAGATAGTACGGCCAACGAGACGGTTCCCAAGCTCCATTGAAAGCTAGAAACAGAACAATAAGAAACACAATCAGGACGCCGCCACGGGCGTAAGCGAAAGTGCTCCACTGGCGATTGCATTGGTCGACAATTGCTTGCTGTTCTTGCCACTTTTGACGGTATCGATCGACGACTTCTTGGTGGTTTTTCAGCTGAATGTTGGCGGGCACGGTTACCTGCAAAGTCGGTTGATTTGAATAACAAACGGCATAGTTTGAACGAATCGACAAAATCCGACAAGTTGACTCAAATCAGTAACTTCGTCGCGCCAACAGTTGGATATCCCACGAAACACAAAATACACGCCAACTGTCATTGCCAGTGACCGTGGCTAGTAGAAGAAATTTTGGATTTTTGGCTCCGAATGTAGAGTCGGTTGCACAATCCCGTTTTTGGGATGTTAGATATTATGGCAAGTACGGCATCATTGTTTATCGGATTGACTTATGAAACGAATTTTTTCCAGCTTGGCCTTGGTGGCTTTGCTTTCACTCCCATCGCTACTTTGTGCTCAAACCGCAGGAACTGTGCGTGACGTGCAAATCCGCAGCATCGACTTTGCATCCCAAACCTTGGAACTACACAACTTCGGTTCCTCAACTTGGGATTTGGACGGTTGGCGATTCTGTAGCCATGATGAAATTGATGGCTTCGATTACACAGGCGCAGCGGGACTCAACGGACAGTCCCTTGATGCTGGCGGTTCACTCTTCATCGATTGGGACAACAACGGCACGGGTGATGACACAATCAATGTTAATTCCCTCGGGGGCGCTTGGATTGAGGACTTGTTGACCGGCGGAGTTGGAGAGGCGATCCAAATCGGCATCTACACCTCAGGTCCTTTTGGTACGGCTGCAAACTTGGTTGATCACATTCAGTACAGTTTCAATGGAGCTGACGTGAACGGAGCTGACGTGCGAGGCACTGTTGCTGAAAACGCCGAACTTTGGACCGATCAAAACCAGTGGATCGCGGTCGACACCGATTCAACCGGACTGGTTCTCGACGTAGACCCGTTTCCCGGAGCTGGCGCTTCTCACAGTCCGACTAGCTATTCAGTCCTGACTGCAGTTCCCGAGCCATCGTCGCTTGCGTTTCTTGCCTTAGGCATCGTTGGCTTGGCTTCAACACGCAGACGGAACTAGAAGCATTACAACTTACAGTTGACTGAAATATGAAAGCCAGCCTCTATAGGCTGGCTTTTGTTTTTTTGCGCCCTTTATTGCGCCCTGATGAAAAATCTTTTGCTATCGCAATCCCAACCCAGTGCAGTGCTCAAAAACATGGACTTGTTTGATAGTTGGTTTTAGGCGTACATTATCGACTCGATAGAGACTCTTGGAAGCCGAGCACGTTCATGGACGAACAACCGAAAATCCTCATCACACGCTTGAGCCACATTGGCGACTGCGTACTTACGCTGCCGATGGTAAACCGAATTAAAGATCGGTTTCCAAAATCAGTGATCTCATGGGCCATTGAAGCTCCAACGCAAAAACTACTCGCAGGCCATCGAGCCGTTGACGAATTCATCGTCGTTCCCAAAGCTTGGATGAAGAGCCCATCCGCGTGGCGCGATCTTCGCAAGCAATTCAAACAACGCAAATTCGACATCGCGATCGACCCACAAGGAATCACCAAAAGCGCCATGCTTGGATGGCTGTCGGGCGCAAAGACTCGTATCGGTATTAAAGGGCAGTGGGGGCGAGAGCTTTCTCCATGGTTGAACAATCGCCTCGTCGAGACTCGTGAAACTCACTTGGTTGATCGGTCGCTTGAACTGTTGAATGCGATGACCGGCGGCCGTTCCGAAATCCGAGAGCGACGTTTCGAGTTTCCGCTGCCGGAGGATGCCATTGAGTTTTGTGAAACTTTTCAGGCAACACAACAACTACCATCCTTCGCCGTCATCAATCCGGGAGCAAGTTGGGCATCAAAACGTTGGGACAACGAACGATTCGGATCCGTCGGTTCGTGGCTGTTTCGCCATCAGGGGATCCGCAGCGTTTTGACTTGGGCAGGTTCCGAAGAAGAAACGATGGTCAACCAGATCGCGGCCTTTGATCCAGACGCATTCGTGATCGCTCCGCCAACGAATCTGCCTCAACTGGCGGCCTATCTCTCTCGTGCAAGAATATTCATCGGGTGTGACACCGGGCCTCTTCATATCGCGGCGGCAGTTGGAACGCCTTGCGTTGGCCTCTATGGGACGACTCGACCTCAAGATTCTGGAGCATGGCCGCACGCGCAACCGACGCCTCACGTTGCCGTTCAAAAGTGGCATCAATCTGGCTCATGTCGTAAGCGTCGTTCCGCCGACAACGATGCTATGATGGACATTCTTGCGGCCGACGTATTTGCTGCCTGTGAGAGTGTGCTTTTGGCTTCGACACGAAAATCGGCCTGATCTGACTGTACTTTCTCCTCTGTGCTCTCTATGCCCCTGTGTTTCAAAACGGCGCCACCCACTCCCTCCACCAAAAGGCCACGAATGTTAAACTTTCGACATGGCCGAAAGCGATTCACAACATGCACCGCTCGAAAAGCTGACTCAGCGAACTCAGTTCATCAAGGGCATCGGTCCTGCGCGAGCTGAATTGCTGGCGAAGCTCGGCCTTCACACTGCCGCTGACATCCTGTTCTTCTTTCCGCGAAGCTACGAAGACTTCACGCAACTGAATCACATTCGCGATCTTGGCAAAGAGCAGCTGGCAACCGTCGTCGCAGAAGTTTCCGACAAAGACGAATCGAAATCCAACGGTCGACACGTGACCTACATTCTGTTTCGTCAGGACAACAGTTTCCTGCGAGCAATGTGGTTCAACCAACCGTTTATGCTGAACAAGTTTCGCGTTGGGCAGCGAGTGATGTTGCAGGGAAAGTCGCGACTGCAAAATGAACGGCAGCACATGACGCATCCAAAAGTGACGTTTTTGGATGACGAAGAAACGATTCAGCAACAACAAACGATGTTGCCCGTTTATCGACTGACCGATGGAATCAATCAGAAGCAAATGAGAAAGCTGGTCGCTGCGACCGTTGAACAGTGTGCTCATTTGGTAACCGAGGCACTATCCGAATCGCTGCGAAAACGCACGGGCGTCATTGGCATCGCAGAAGCCATTCAACAAATCCATTTACCGCTGAATCAGGAACAAGCTCAAGAAGCTCGAGCTCGATTGGTGTACCAAGAGCTTTTTATTCTGCAGCTGGCGTTGGCCATTCGCCGACATCGAGTCCGCTCGCGGCAGGTTGCTCCGGCATTGGAATTAACACCGAAAATCAAATCGCGAATCCTTGGCCGACTGCCGTTTCAACTTACCGAAACGCAACAAGTCGCTTTCGGCGAAATCGCAGAAGATCTAAAAAGCCCCTGGCCGATGAATCGTCTGCTTCACGGTGAAGTTGGTAGCGGCAAAACGGCAGTCGCACTTTGTGCGATGCTGACCGCGGTGGCTCATGGTCACCAAGCCGTCCTGATGGCGCCGACGGAAATTCTTGCTCGGCAGCATGTTCGAACGCTTCGCGAATTGCTAAATCGTAGCCGCGTTCGAATCGAACTATGGACCGGCAGTGTTAAAACAGCCAAACGAAAAGAGATCTCAGCAGCTGTCGAATCGGGCGAAGTAAACATCATCGTTGGAACCCAAGCCGTCGTTTCGTCTCAACTTCCGTTTGAGAAATTGGGATTGGTCGTCATCGATGAGCAACATAAATTCGGCGTCAAGCAGCGGGCCACATTGAAGCACACTGGTCCTGACCCGCACTACCTTGTCATGACGGCCACACCGATTCCACGAACCGTTTCGATGACTCTGTTCGGTGATCTGGACGTTTCAACACTCCAGCGTACCAGCGGCGTGGGACAAAAAGTTAACACTTATCTCGGTTCAGAAGCCAACCGAGAATCGTGGCTGGAGTTCGTCCGCAAAAAATTGCGAGCCGGCAGACAGGCTTTTGTGATTGCTCCTCTGGTTGATGGCGACGACGATCAAACTCTCAGCAGTGCCGAACGAATGTTTGAGCAGCTTTCCAACGGACCGTTTGAAGAATTCCGGTTGGACATTCTTCACGGGCGTCAGTCGATGGAGGAGAAGGAAGCTTCGATGTTGGCTTTCGAGTCGGGCAAGACGCAAGTGATTATCGCAACGACCGTTGTCGAAGTCGGCATCAATGTCCCCAACGCGACCGTGATGACGATCGAATCTGCAGAGCGATTTGGCCTTTCGCAGCTGCATCAACTTCGAGGTCGCGTCAGCCGGGGGCAGCATCCGGGCTACGTTTGCCTGTTCGCCAGCGGAGACAACGCCGATCAAAACGAGCGTTTGACCGCTTTCGCAGAAACCGACAACGGATTCGATTTGGCACAGAAGGATCTTGAAATCAGAGGACCTGGCAACTTGTTCAGTTCGCAACAGTCAGGCTTTCCGCCGCTGATGATTGCCGATCTTGTTCGTGACACGGAGACTTTGCAGCAAGCTTTCGCCGACGCAAGAATTTTGATTCACGAATCGCCGGAACTCGAAGGCGAAGAGTTTTCACGACTACGTCAATTGGTGTACGCACGCTACGGCAAGTCACTGGAAATCAGCGACGTCGGCTGATTCGAACCTTCGCCCCCGTTTCAACGCGGACTCGGTTTGCTAACATTTCTGCATATCGTTGATTACCGAACTCCAATCCAATTAGAGGAACCAGTGAGCAAATCGAATCCGTGGCAAGAATCAATGTCGAACGAGCGTTTTGAACTGATGCGTCAAATTCTGGATGCACCAAGTCCCATCGGACTGGAAGCTTCGATGACGCGTGGTGTGCTGGAACCCTACATGAAGACTTTCATGAAAGACGATTGGAAGATTCACACCTTCAAAGGCAACGCCGGAATCGTGCTCGACACAAAACCCAACGATCCAGATGCGTTTTCCGTCATGGTGATCGGGCATGCTGACAAAATTCGGATGCAAGTTCGCAGCATCAGCGACGACGGCAAGATTTGGGTCAACTCGGACTCGATGCTGCCAACGACTTTGATCGGACACAAAGTAAAACTTTTCAGCGAAGATCCAGACAACCTGGGATCGTGGCGAATCATCAAAGGCGGAACCATCGAAGCCATCGGTGCGATTCATTTTGCGGATGCGAAACTTCGGAGCGGAGACGACGGCATCAAAACAAAAATGATGTATCTCGAACTTCTTCTGCACGGCGAAAACCGGAAAGCACAAGTTGAAGCTCTCGGCATCCGGGCCGGCGACCCGATCATCTACGATCGACCGATCGAGAAAGGCTTTGCGCCTGACACGTTCTCCGGAGCATACCTCGACAACGGGCTTGGCTGCTTCGTCACCGCGGAGATCGGTCGCCAAATTGCCGAATCTTCTGGGCTGAAGAACATTCGATACCTGGGAGCGATGGCTTCGCACGAAGAGATCGGTCGATTCGGCAGCCGTGTTTTGGCGGAACACTTTCGCCCTGACGTAACGATCGCCGTTGATGTTGCTCATGATTTTGCAGCGGCCCCAGGAATCGGCGATCGCAGGTACGAACCAGTCACGATGGGCAAGGGCTACACGCTGACTCATGGTGCCGTTACGAGCGCCGCGCTGAATTCGATGCTTACCGAAGTTTCCGGAAAGCATGAAATTCCAGTTCAACATGAACTTGCCGGACGCGACACCGGAACCGATGCAATGGCTGCGGTTTTGGCTTCGATTGATTCAGCTTGTGCATCGATTGGTTTTCCGATTCGCAACATGCACACGATTTCTGAATCCGGTCACACCGGAGATGTGGAAGCAGCTATCCATGCGATTCACGAAACAATGATCCACATGGATGGCATGAACGACGGGAAGGGAATCAATGGTAATGATCTGCGTGAAAGTCATCCACGGCTCGACGAAGCGGCATCATTGCCCCATCGACCAGCGCCGGAAAAGGAAACGTAGGCTCGAGACTTATGTTGCGCAGGGCCCTCGGGCAACCTATCGATCGTCTGCCCACAAGTCATTCGTTGAAGCTGATTTGGCTTGCTTTAAAGTGTTGGGAACTGACCACGATTGCTCATTCGACGGTTGCTCGACGCTCGCTGGCTGCTTAATACTCTCTGGTTGCTTAATGCTCGCTCGTTGTTTAATGCTCGCTGGTT
>CAZORS010000119.1:13932-17288 GCA_964582025.1 uncultured Pirellulaceae bacterium
CTGGTTGCTCGGCATTCACCGGCTGCTCAAAGTTTGCTTGCTGGACAAAGTGATCTGAAACCTGTGGCATCGGAGCCGCCTGAAGCAACTGTCCGGTCGCACGTTTCAGTTGCACTAACGCAACCGAAAGATCGGTTTGGCTTCTCAACAATCGTTCTTCCGCATGGCCTAGTCTGGCTTGCGATTGCAAAAGATCATCGATCATCAGGCTCGCACTTTCAGCGCCGCCCGACAAACCTTTAGAGGTTCTGTCAGTCACTGACTGAAGTTCCTGAGCCGCTTGTTGGGCAGCAAGTTTATGGTTTTCCAATTCGCTGGACAGGCTCTGCACGTTACGATAAGCCAGCCGGGCGTCGAGCCGAACGTTTCCGAGCGTCTGTTCCAATTGATGCTGCAGACGCTGGTAGTCTAACTGTTGCCTTTGAATTCGAGAGTTCGCTACTCGACGACCGAGCGGGACTTCAAAAGAAAATCCAACAGCGTATGAAGGATTGTAGTCTGCTGCATCACCAAAGGCTCCGCCAACATCTTTGTTTTCGTCGACGCCTGAAATGAAGGTGGAGACGATCGCATCGAGCCGAGGTTTCAGGTCATTCAAAACCAGATTTTGACGAATGGCAGAAGCTTTGATCGCCGTTAGAGCGACTTGTACCTCTGGACGGTTTTGAACTGCCATTTCGGTGACTTGACCAAGATCATACGGCAGCACGAAACTTCCCGGCGCTTCCATTGGGACGATTTCCATCGACGATGGATCTGGCATTGCCGTTCCGTACGTCAAATTCATCAGTGTTTCTTGGTGAGTCGCCACCATGTTCTGTGCGCGAATCAAACCGGTTCGCCGAGCCGTTGCTGCGGCTCGAATTCGAATCAAATCGCGTTGCCATTTTTCAGCGTCATCAAGGCTAGATATGCTTTCCAACAGTTGTTCGGCTCGTTCTGCTGACCTCATTTGTTGAACCAAAACTCCGCGAGCATAGTGAAGCTCCCAATATTCAGCGACAACATCGACTAGGAACTGTTGTAGCAAAGCTTGAGTCTCGTTTTGTGCCGTCTCAGTACCTATCTCGGCCAAAACAATCTGGCTGTTGTTGACGTGCTTTCCCGCACCTCTCAAAAGTGGCTGGCGGTAGTCCAACAGTAACTGTGCCGTTGCTTGGTCTGGAGGGGAAAGAAAATCGCTGTTATTGTCTGTTCTTTGCCACGCATGGCCGACCCGCAGATGGCCTCCGGTCCGAAGGTTTTTCTGCACGCCAGATTCAAACAAGAATTGCTGCTGAACGAATCGGCCTCCAGCGGTACCGGTATCCAAAAGTGAAACCACTGGACGATCGACGTCGCTCCAGTTCGCGTCCACAAACGCAGACCAGTCAAATCTTGCATCCATTTCTGCGACCAATGTTTGAGCCATCTGTGGCTCGGTGTTGATCAGTTTGACAAAGGGTGAATTTTGCAGTGCTGAAAACACGACTGCATCGAGCCCAGTATGTTGAGTTGGAATCGATCCCCAGAAAGGTTGTTGGCAGTAGGGTGTCCACCAATCCGGACCGGAATCGACCTCGACGAAATAGTCGTTCTGTATAGGTTCGCGATGAATTTGCTCTGGCTGTCCGAAAAATTCGCCCGACCGTACAGGTTCGGGTACAACGGGCTGCGGGGTCCATTCCACAAAACCGGGCGCAGCAGTATGAGACGGTGAAAACGGAACGGATTTCTGTTTCGTGGAATCCGATTTCATCTCGGTTTCGGCAACTTGATTTGGTGTTGTCTTTGACGATTCAACATCGGACGCATCTGGAGACTTGAAATCCTTCGGTTCATCGTGAGTTCCTGACGGACTCGATGCGTCATCATTTTTGGCGACTTTCGACTCTTCGGTCTTCCGCTCTTCCGATGGCGGCTTTTCGATATCAGGCTTTTCGGATTCTGGATCGTCAAATTCCGCCATCGCTGGATCGTCACCAAAGAGGAAATCGAAATCAGGCTCTTGATGTTCGTCTTTTTCGACATGCTCGCCCGAGATCACCTTGTCAGACTTCGATTCGATTTTTTTATCTCCAATCGACTGTGACTCCTTTACGTCCAAGTCCTCCTGCCCAAGGCGCTCCGCTTCCGAGGAAAGTGATCCCGGATCGAGCGAGGATTTAATACGAGGTTTTGTTGTTGGAAGTGACGCAAGAGACGAATCGAGCAACTCCGCTTTAAGCGATCCTGCCGTAAGTGATTCGGCTTGCAGGGCTTCTGATTCAAACGATTCGGGGCTGTCGAGGCTTGGAACAGAAGCGATCGGTGGCAACGCGGGAACCGACGAATCCTTCCAATCGGATTCGACTGAATCCTGTATTTTCGGGGCGATGGCGATCTTTGGACTGCCAGTCTGGAAATCTAAATTTGCGTTTACTGCCTCGCCGTAAGTTATTCGATCACGCAGGTTTTCTAACATCCCAGATGCAAACAGCGGCACACAGATTGCGGCAGCACCGACCCAAAGTAGAGGTTCTTTGGCGAGTTTTTGAAATTCAGCAGCCATGTGACTCAACGTTCAATTCACGAATTACACACTTTCAGTAGCCTGAAAGAGCCAGTAGTTCTTTATTCGGCTTGAGGACTCTCTAACGTTTGACAATTCTGCTCCGATCAACCCGTTTTTTCCGGAAGCAAAGACTGGGCGAAATAGCTGCTTTAGAGAGCCTCGCAATCGGGAAGCAATCGCTCCGGTTTTTTGCGGCACGATCCGATAACAAATAGAGAACGTTCGATTTAAGGAATCTCTATGCTTGGCCACGACAAGAACTATCCAAACACTGCGGGACTTCGTGCCTTGGCAGTGCGTAAGTTGGGGCAGCTGAACAAAGACAGCGTTCCCGTGAGAGAGAAATACCTGTTCGAAAACGGCCTCTACGTTGGAGTCCAGTTCGAATCAGGACCATTTTGTTTTCTATGGAAAGCACCAGACGATTTTGCCTCGATCAATCGCGGCGATCTTATCATTGAGACAATCAGCTTCGGTGCGAATTCGCAAGTGCAAGTGCGACGCGTAGCGTAGCCTTCAGCGACACTAAGGGTTACTCGTCGAGGCTTAGATCTTCATCCAACTCCGCGATGTCTTCGTCAAGATCTTGATCCACGATACCAATCGTGCCACGGCCATTGGCTTCGATTCGATTGGTCGCATCTCGCTCGATTGACTTCATGTCGGCCGCCCAAACTGCTTCTTTTTCTTCACGCGTCGCGGAATCTAACTGGCGAACAATGCGGAACCCAACACCCGTCGCTGGTTCGTCAGTAAACCACCACGGACTCTTCGGATAATTTGGATCTGTCGATCGCCATTCTTTGCTGTCCGACGGGAACCT
>CAZORS010000120.1:0-17187 GCA_964582025.1 uncultured Pirellulaceae bacterium
GAGGGTGATCCAGCGCAGCGTGCACCAAACATCGGTTGCACTGCCAACAACAGAAACGCGACCAACAAAAGTTCACTCCGCCGGCAACCAAGCCACCGCAGAGAATCCCGCTGCCCGACACGTCCCGATCGCCTGAGCCGCATACTCAAACGGAACATTATCCGCCACGCGAACCCAAGCACCTTCAGACTTGTTTTCGAATCCCTGCATGACGCGTTTGACTTCGGCGAGGCTGTCGGTCTTGATCGCTCCGATTCGAAACACAACGTCGCCGCCGACTTTTTGCACATCGACCATCGCGGGTTCGAGAACCGATTCTTTTTTGGCGGCTTCGCGTTCATTGGACTGTATTGCCGACAGCAGCTGTCTTTCGGGGCGAACGAAGGTGGTGGTCACGAGGAAAAATATCAGCAACAGAAATACGACGTCGATCATGCTGGTCATCGACAACTCAAGCCGTCGATGTTGTTGACGATGTCGACTGTTGAGTTTCATGGTCTCATTCTACGTGAAGATGCGTTGCTGACTACTGAGTTCTTTCAGTCTCTGAAGTCCCCAGTCACTGATCCGCCACAGCACAGCGAACTTTCTTGAACCCCATCGACGAAAGACGATTCACCAACCTGTTCACAAACTTGGACAAGCAGTTGCGATCGCAGCGAATCTGGATCCGAATCCTGTCCGGATCGTTGTCCATTTTCTCCAACTGAGCCTGCAATGCCGTGGCGACTTCCTGTTGAGATAGCACTTTGCCAGCCACAATCACGGAGCCTTTTTCGTTTAAGTTGATCGTCACGGTCGCCGTTTTCGATTCAGAAGCACCGTCAACGACACGCGGAAGTTCGACTGGATGATCTACCGTTCTTGTGACCTGAGATACGGTCATGAAAAAGATGATCAACAAAAACACAATGTCGATCATCGGCGTCATGTTGAACGCGAGCGAGTGATGTTGGCGACTACGAGAGAGTTTCATTTGGTTTTCTTACGTCCGGGGACGTCAATTGGTCTTTTTACGTCCCAACGGCATCATCACTTGCTCGATGCGTTTACCAGCTTCGGCAACGATCGAATCGATACGATTTCGAAAGTAACTAAACGCAACCATCGTCGGAATCGCAACCAGCAAACCCAGCAACGTCGTAATCAACGCTTGTCCAATTCCGCCAGCCAGTTCTTGCGGTCGAGCCATCCCTTCCAAAGAAGCGATCGTGGTGAAGGCTTCAATCATTCCGATCACGGTTCCGGTCAAACCAAGCATCGGAGCAATCGCTCCGATCACGTTCAGAACTTCGATGCGACGATAGAGTCGTCCCGTCACATCTTCGCCGGCTTCTTCGACCGCTGATCGATACTCGGCGTAGCCAAACTCGCTGGCTTGAAATCGCTGCAGACCGGAAAGAATAATCTCCGTCGACATCGAGTAATTGGCCTTCTGGCGACACAATTCAATCGCTTGCGTGACATCGCCGTGCACAATTCGTGCCTCCAGTTCGGAAAGCACTTTGTCTGGCATCAGTTTTTTCGCAGAGATACGCCACAGGTTGTCACTGATAACGAATAGACTAACCACCGACAGCAACAAAATCAAAAACACAATCGCCATACCCAGCAAGTTGCCGCCGAACAGCATTCGTAAAATCGTTGGCGGTTCAGCTTTCTCATTGGCGGCAATGGATCCTTCGATCGCAGTGTCAGCCGAATCAGCGGAGCTTTCTTGCGAAACGGTCACTGCACTGGCCGAGTTCACTGAAAGACTCAACGGCCCAGCGGCGGATACGATTGCCGGTAGGCAAACGACCAAAGCGCAAACGACCAGATCCAGAAACAACTTACCGATATGATTCAACGCGGGCTCCAACGAAGGCGAGCTTGAGAAATACCCATTCTACACGCAACATTTGACACGACGAGAGCTCCAATCGCGCCGTTTTGGATTTTCAATGCTTCACGAAAAAGCAGTGCTGGTGGCGTTTTGATATCATTGTCCATTTGAAAAAGGACTCCCGCGTAAAACATTCGATTCAGTCACCAAGAGTTGAGCATGAAACCAATTCTAATTTCAATTGTTCTGGCCACTTTGATGTTCGGCAGCTCGGAGAATTCATCAGGCCAAACCGGAATTCCAGTGCCCAACGAAGCGACGCTTAAAGCTCTGAAAAAGGAAATGAAGGACATCCTTCAATCGCCTGCCAAACAACGATTGGCTCGAGCGAATCAAGCAGTGAAAATCGGAACGATGGCCGAGCAGGAAAAGGGCACCAATAAACGGTACTTTTTACTACAGTCTGCGATGACTGCCAGCGGCGACGCCAACGAACTTTCGTTGTCGCACCATTTTGCGTCCGCGATCGATGAAGCCTACAAAGTAGATGCCTCATTCATGACCGACTGGTTTTCAACTGCCGCCAAACGCACCAAAAACCAAGCTCAAATTGCGGAACTGAGTCGTCTGTTTCTAGAAAGCGTATCAAAGCTTTCAGTCGGATCGGACGTTAAGGCGTGGAGCAAACTCAACTCTCGGATCACGAAACTCGCTCAAAAATCCAGCGGCAGTTTAACGGCCATGAATTGCGAGCCGATGTTGCGCGAAACGACGGCCAGAATTCGACTTCTCAAAACAGCCAGCGAAAACGATCAATCAGCAGCGATTCTAAATATTCTCGATGGCGACCTGCTGGTTGGCCTGAAGGAACTTGGTCGCGTTTCTGACCAGAAAGTTGCCAAACCTGCACGCGAAGCCGCCGCATCGAAAGATCCGTTTCCCGCCGCACTACAACAAGTCATGGAAGTACTGATGGCTTCGAAGTCTTCCGCTGCAACACTGGCTGCCGAGAGAATATTTGAATCAAGAGTCGGCAAACTCAATCGCGAACAAATATTGCGGGCTCAACAAATCTGTTATGGATCGCTAATGAAGGGTCAGCCACTTCGCGAAGATTTCAGTCTCCCAGTCAGCGGGCTCAACGCCGACGGATACCTCGAGTTTGAAAAAATTTCTGACAAAGCACCTTTCGCTTTTCACGAAGCCACCAGCAGTTGGGTTGCTGCCGGGCAAATGTACCTCGATTGGCCCACGGTTCCGATTGAAAACTTCGTCATGGAATTCGAATTCAAAATCGAAAGGTTGGGCGGTGCCCTCGATTTCGTTTTTGGAACTGAAGATGCGGTGCTCGCTAGGTTTGATCGCGAAAACGATGTGGCCAAGTTTCGTTTCATTCACTACTCGGGAAGACGAAACGTTTGGAAAGGAACCCGGCGATTCAAGATTGGAGAGACGTTGAAGTTTCAAATCTATCGAACTCCCGAACGAATTTGGATGATCCAAAACGGAAATGATATTGCCTCACGTTCATTTGGACACAATTGGCTGCGATCCCGCATTCGAGTCGGAGAAAACTCGTTGGTCAGGTTTACCAAAATGCATATCCGACCGTGGCTGCCAGGCGACCACCACGCACTTCGTTCGATGACCACCAACCATCGAAGTAGTGCGATGACAAAAATTTCTCGTGCAAAATTCGAACTGAAGGATTTCCAAAAGTACCTAGCTGGAGCTGCCTGCGACGAAGATAAACCAATCGCCGGAGCATCGTTTATGAACAGCCTTGAAATTGCGATGCGCCCCGTTGCCAGTGGTCGATTCGTTCGTGGCTATGATGATCATAACGTTCAGATTCAAAACAACTTCTGGATCTCCGCACATGAAATTTCGCAGCGGCAGTGGAGTCAGCTAATGAAGTTCAATCCCGCGACGAACCAAGGCAATCCGTACTCTCCCGTGGACAACGTTTCATGGTTGGAAACGGCAAGTTTCTGCGAAGCGCTGACGATGGAGATGAAGAAGCAGGGGAAGTTACCCGCCGGTTACATCTATCGTTTGCCAACCGAAGCGGAATGGACTTTAGCAGCTCTCGGTGGCGGAGATGATGTCTTTCCCGTAGACGGCCAAAGCTATTGGCACTGGGACACCAGTGAAGGCGGCTACCGCCCGATCGGAGTTTCCGGCGCTAACAAGTTGGGAATTTTCGACATGTCAGGAAATGTCGAAGAATGGACGTTTGATCAATTCAGTAAGCGATCAGGAAAAGCTGAACCTGATTCCGAAGACATCATTGACCCAGTACGAATTCCGCCAGCAAAGAGTTTCCATGCCGTGGTCAAGGGAGGCAGTTGGAGCGTCGGACCCGAACGTGGCGGCGTGACGAGACGGTCCGAACGCATTTCAAATGCAGCACCCAATCGTGGTTTTCGCGTCGTGTTGGCTCCCGCAATTCGACAATAGCTAACCTGAAATTGAGTCGCATCACGTTTCGTCTCTGCTGGTCTGATCACTGTAAGTGCTCTCAAAAATTTTGTCAGCGTTGCTGGCTTCAAATCCATCGCGGCGTTTCACGGTGCCATCAGCGGCTGCGGAACCCGGCAGCACACGACGCTCCGCGAACTCAACGTAGGAACCTGGAATCGAATGCGTTTCGGTTCCGCCTTGGCCGTCATCAAACTCTGCCGCCACCATCTCGGCGACGGTTGAACTTTGAATCAACAAGCCATCGGCGCTTGTTTTTGCTTTGCCGCCAGAATCGTTTAGCTTCAAGCCGCCCTCTTCAAGGAACACATTAAATTTCTCAATCGTATTGTGTGATTCCGCAAGGTTGTGGACGCTGATAGTGAAGTGATTCAAATAGTAACGATTGTAGATCACCCAAGCAGCGTATTCGCTTTCCTCTGCCAATCGCTGAAAGTCGCTCCATGTTGGCGTTCGCCAAAGCGGGCTGTGCAGGAACTTGTCGACGGCGGCTCCATCATCCAGATCAAGAGCATCGACTGGATCGGAAGTCACTTCGTCGGTATAGCTGCGAATGATCGATTGCGCTTCGGGTGAAAGATCTGAGACTCGAAGCTCGCTAACAAAGATGCGAGGAAAATGCGGTTCGGGAGGAGAATACCAGAACGCATCCAGTTTCTTTTTTTCGAATTTATACGGATCGCGTTTCTCGTAACCACAGTGAAGGAAAATTTTCTCGAACGATTGAATCCCAAGCTGCTCGACTCCCATCGTGCGGAATGCAATGTGATCGTTTTCAATGTCTGCAACCGAATTGATCAAGCCTTCGCCAATCATCAAGTCCAATGCTCGGGCAACGTCGGGAACTCGTTCTTGATACCGTCGCATCAATCCGTCGAGAATTTGCGTTAGCGTTGTGTGTGGGTTCATCATTTCAAAGTCTCAAGGTTTCACTACGGGGAAATCAAAAAGCCGTTCGGCCGCTTCGAAGCCGCTCAGTATACAGGCCGGAATGCCGACACCACGATAGCTCTTACCAGCCAACTCAAGTCCGGAAATCTTGGCCGCGAGCGATTCGATACGGTCGACTCGATCGAGGTGCCCAACATGATACTGCGGCATCGTCTTCTTCCAACGATACACTTTCTCAAATTCTCTCTGCGGACGACAGCCGAACGACGCTTCGAACTGACGAAGAGCCAACTCAACCAGTTTTTCGTCGGGAAGATCGACAAGACTCTCCTGCATCGCCCCGCCAATGAAAAACCGCAGCAGCAGTTTACCTTCGGGAGCACGACCCGCAAATTTATTGCTAGCAAAGCTGATCGCGATCGTCGATCCACCGTCGATGTGAGGGTAGATCACGCCAAAGCCTTTGAAGTCTTCCGGCAATTCACTTCGATCGATGCCCATCGCCACAATCGCACACGAAGTTGACTCGATACCAGCAAGCTCTGTCTGCAACGAACCAAAGGACGGCAGCATTGAAGCAGCTGATTTGGCGGGTGCGGCGATGATCAGAGCATCGCTTTCGATTGAAGACCCATCCAACTGAATGGTCCACTTCGAACTACCACTATGGGAAACCTCTCGGACGTTGGACTCAGTTCTAATTTCAACGCCGGCCAATCGATCAACCAAAGCAGAAATAAGACCGCCAAAACCTTCGCGTGGAGTTCGGAACAGGTTGTAGCGGGCCCCGCTGGCTTTCGAATCCGAGGAAGCCGATTTTTTACCAACGGCACGCATCAAACTGCCGTGTTCTTTTTCCATTTCCACGAATCGCTGCATCGTCGCGTTCATGCTCAACTTCTTCGGATCGGCCGAATAAATTCCGCTGACCAACGGCTGAATCAGAACATCGAATGCTTCCTGTCCAAATCTTCGAACTGCGAACGAAGCAAAGTCCTCGTCGATCGCTTCGCTTTCGTAGTCACGCTTCGCGACATTGACTTCATCAAGCAGCCGTTGTTTTCCTGATTCGCTAAGCAACGGCCACTGGCGAATCGATTCTTCCTGCGACGGCACCATCAACGAAAATCCTTGCGGCACCGGGACGACTTGATCCTTCAGTCCAACGTAGGCTTTGTGTTTTGGCTCAGAGGTCGTCAAAAGCTGATCGTCGATTCCAATCTCGCGACAAAGCTCAAGCGCTGTTGATGGCTGGCTAGTAAACATGTCCGCAGCGGTTTCTACCAGATAGTCTTTGATTCGCTCCGTTTGCAGAACTCCGCCGACCTTGTTCGACGATTCCAAAATCGTGATTCGCGTATCGGGCGACAACTGCTGAACTTTCCACGCGGCAGCCAATCCGGTGACGCCCGCGCCGACTATTGTGATTGATTCAAGTTGTTTTTTTCGAGTCATGTTCTTCGTGGTTTACACAGGCATGAGGCAGCAGGCGAGTTGAATCCTGATATAATAGCCTTCCTCGTTCTGGCAGTTACCCCATTGAAAGCGGAAACGAAAGTGAAACAACTACTTGCCATCTTTATCGTGACGTTACTGGCGTCATCAACCGTCGCTCAGGAAAAGAAAGCCTACAACTTCGGACCGGATTCTATGATCCAGAACGTTCCGCAAGGGGAAATCATTCAGGGCGAGATCCTGAAATCGAAAACGTTTCCCGGCACGGTCAGACGGTACTCGGTCTACGTCCCGAAGCAGTACGACGCCGAAAAACCCGCCGCATTGATGGTCTTTCAAGACGGCCACGCTTACGAAAACCGTACTGGATCGTATCGGGCAACCACGGTCATGGACAATCTAATCGCTCGCGGCGAAATGCCAGTCACAATCGGCGTCTTTGTCGATCCCGGTCACAAAAAAGACGCGTTGCCCGAAAAGCGTGGATGGCGTCCGCAACCAGAAAACAGGGCCAACGAATACGATACGCTCAGCGATGCCTATGCGACATTTTTGCTCGACGAAGTGTTGCCTCCTGTTTTGGAAAAGTACAACGTCGACCCCAACCCTGAACGCTGGGCAATTTGCGGCGCCAGCAGCGGAGGCATCTGTGCTTTCACCGTCGCGTGGCAACGGCCGGACAAATTTCGTAAAGTGCTCAGCCACATCGGAAGCTTCGTCAACATTCGCCACGGTGACACGTATCCTGGAATCATTCGCAAAACTCCCAAGAAACCGATTCGTGTTTTCCTTCAGGACGGCAGTGCCGACTTGGACAATGAACACGGAAACTGGCCACTGGCGAACCAGCAAATGGCGAAAGCATTGGCATTCAAAAACTACGACTACAAATTCGTCTACGGTACAGAAGCTCACAACGGAATTCATGGAGGTGCAATTTTGCCAGACTCAATGAGATGGCTATGGCGCGGCGACAAAGACGCCAAGGCTGCTCCAAAGTCAATCACTCCTGAAATTCAAACGGCAGAATGGGCCGTGGATTGGTGGATGCCGCGTCACGAAGAGAAGCTGATCGAAAAACAGGAGATGGAACAAGTCGACCTGCTCTTTGTCGGCGACTCGATCACGCACAACTGGGAAAAGGCCGGTAAAGCCGTCTTCAGAAAATACTATCGAAAGCGAAATACGCTCAACATTGGTTTCAGCGGCGACCGAACGGAACAAGTGCTTTGGCGTTTTCAAAATGGAGCCATCGACGACATTAAGCCAAAGCTTGCCGTTTTGATGATTGGCACCAATAACACAGGACACCGAATGGATCCTGCGGACGAAACAGCGTTGGGTGTAAAGTTCATTTTGTCGGAACTAAAAAACCGGTTGCCGGAAACCAAGATCCTGCTGCTGGGAATTTTTCCACGCGACGCTGATACAAAAGGGAAGCATCGTATTCTTAATGATGAGATCAACGCAAAAATTAAAACGTTCGCCGACGACAAGAATGTATTCTTTCTGGACGTCAGCGACAAATTCTTGGACGACGAAGGTGGCTTGTCGAAAAAAATCATGCCGGACCTGCTTCATCCGAACGCAAAAGGCTACAACATTTGGGCCAAGGCGATGGAGCCGACGATCAAGAAGTTGATGGGCGAGTAGGTATCACTTAGAGCGAAAAACAAGTTACTCCAAGGAAACAACATGTCAGAATTTTACGAGATCCGAATTTACCGCGTTTTCGATTTTGAAAAACAGAATCAACTAGAAGCTTGGATGAGAAACGCCTATTTGCCAGCGCTCGGCAGGCTGGGTATCAAGAACGTTGGCGTGTTTCAGAATCAAGGTGACTCGAACGACCATTCGGAATTCATGGTGATTCCGTTTCAGTCGATGGAACAGTTTTCTGAAATGAACATCAAACTGGCTGCCGACAAAACATTCACGGAAGCTTCCAAGGCATGGTTCGACCAAGACATGAAGGATCCGGTTTATACGCGAGTCGATTCTTGGCTGACCGAAGCGTTCGACAGCATCCCGAAGATGGAGATGCCGGTCGATACTACCGCTCCGGATCGGATTTATGAATTGCGACTCTATGAGAGCCACAACATGGATTCGGCTCGTCGCAAAGTTGCAATGTTTGATGATGGTGAGACGCAGTTGATGCGCGACGTGAAGCTTGGCCCGGTATTTTTTGGCCGTTCATTGGTCGGCCCAGACTGTCCCAACCTGATCTATCTACTAGGTGCTGAAAACGAGGCGGCACATAAGGAACACTGGAAAGCGTTTCTGGCATCTGCAAAATGGGCGGAGATCAAAGATCTTCCTGAGTTTGCCAATACGGTTTCGAAGATTCAGAATTGGTATCTGAAGCCAACCGATTTCTCACAGCTGTAGAATTATCACTTCGCCTGCTCGATCACGATCTGTTCCACAGGATCGTCCGTCAGTTCAGCAGCCTTCGAAATTGCTTCTTGGGATAGGACCGGAAAATGATCACCGTAGTTGGCGGCGATCTTCAATAACGTTAACACTCGCTGGCGCTTTGAAGCACGTTGTTCCCTGGCTGTCGCCCACCAGTACATCACGGTAACGCGAAACGGACCTTCCGATCTGTCGATCAATCGCGACAGAGGAGTTCGAGCCAGATCACTGCCCAAAACGCGTTGCCATTGGCGAAGCTGAGGCACGGCTCCCATGGCAAAATTCCAGTCGGTCATTCGTTGACGCTGATCGATGTGCACCGCCATCGACGAAAGGTAAACAGCAAGACCGGGCCATTTTGTGACTAGGGAAGAAAGCTCAAATCGGCGGCTTAGTAGATCTAATTCTGACTGAGTCTCGCCGACCGCACTCCAAACCGGCAACAGATCATCGCATATCGCGGTTCTCAATTCATCTCTTTCGAAAGCAATGCTGGCGAATGATTTCAGAAATGAGTCTGAACATTTTTCCTGCCGTTGCATCGCCAGAATCATTGGCTCGACAGCGCGGGCTCGGGCTCCACGACGGATGCGACCCAACATGACAGCTCGGCTGACCAAAAAATTGGCTTCATCGCCGGCAAATGACTGGGTTTCATTTTCGCACCAATCTTTGGCGATCTCAAACGCACCGTCGATGTTCTGCTGACTCATACGATGCTTGAGCCGATACAGCGGGACACCGATTCTCTTGACGTTTGAGTCCAGAGATTCTTGCCACTTTGCATCAACACGTGCTTGAAGGATTCGATCCCAAGTCAGTTTCTGCCCATTGGTCAGATACAGATATGCGTCATCGATCTTGGTCACCGGGACTTCCCGAATCCGTGTGAGGTCACGAAGGATAATTTCTTGGGCGGAGCAATAGGATCCGCAAAGGATAACGAAAGCCAAAATACAAGCCCGAAGCGCAAGCGAGTGAATTTTTGACATTACCCTCTCGATGGAAGGCAATACGAAGCACTGGCTACCCAAGCGAAGTTGCGAATCTGCTGTCGCCACTCCGTGGCTAAGGTTTTCGTGCTTGGATTCCCTTGAGCCTCGCATCAGTGATCCAGCTTCGTCGCGAAATTCAAAAGCGAACTCAGTGATTCAGCACCGCCATCATCGCAAAGCTGCTTTGCCAGTTCGTAGCCGGTTTTCGAAAACGAAAAATCGCGGCCAAGGTGATGGACAACCAGACCGCAACGACAAAGCTCTTCAAAACCTTCAAGAAACGCGACCGTTTGAACTGGATCTTCCCGATCCAAAAATAGAACACGTGAATCGGGCTCAACCTCGACACAAACGGCCAGGAACCTTTCGACCGAATCGTAGTCATCTTTGCTGGCACGCACATCGACAACGCCGCGCTGTCCGCCGCAAACGAGTATTGATTTTGCTTCATCGGAAAGCGAGTCGGAATCGATGGCTGTTTCTGGCGGAGCAATGATCGAGCGTCGGCAGAGTTCTGCGAAAGCCGAAATGGTTGCGGCACCAGCTTCAAGCTCCTGCCAAGCGGTCGCGTTGGCTTGATCGCCACTGAGGTTTCTGGGAATCATCTGGCTACCATCATTCGAACGGGTCAAACTTCAGAAACGTGTCCCGGATGTCGCCCTCGATGGGAACCGGATGTTGCTTCTCATAGTTGAACAGCACGATCACTGATTTTCCAGTCGCAGCAATCGTTTGTTGCGATTCGCTAAAGACAGCGTGCTCCAACGTGACACTGGAATGACCCATTTTCGAGATCTTTGCCGCGACCTTGATCGTGTCCGGATACCGAATTTGCTTTTTGTAGTCGCAAGTCACCGACGCCAAAATCGGACCAAGGCCTCGAGGAGCCATCAAATCCTGCAAGCCCGACTTATACCAGTATTCAACTCGCGAAGTTTCGTACCAGCGAAAGTAGACCGTGTTGTTGACGTGGCCGAACAGATCTTGATCGCCCCATTGAACAGGCTGGATTGCAACGGCAGGAAATCCCTCAAGCATATTTTGGTCTCTGAGTGAACGGGCGGAAGTTTCGTGGAGCAAGTTTTTAACCTGCAAAGAAATCCATAGCAGGTCAAAAATCTTCCCACTAAGACTATCAGGACTTTTTGTCCTGTTTGACTTTAGCATCGTTGCGCTCTTTTTCGCCAGACTTGGCGCCTTCTTTTTCCTCAACGATCTCGATACCCAACGCGGATTTGATTTTCGAGACAATCACTTCATCGTTTGGAGACACATTTGAGCGAAAGCGTGCGATTGGCTTTCCGTCTTTACCGATCAGAAACTTCTCAAAATTCCATCTGATGGCACCCTTTCCCGCTGGTTCAAGTTCGCACTTGGTCAGTTGCTTGAACAGCTCAACCTGATTGTCGCCTTTCACATCGACCTTGGCGAACATGTCGAACTCGATACCAAACTTGTTTTTGCAGAACTTACTGATCGCTTCCTCTTTGGCAGGCTCCTGCTTTCCAAATTGATTGCAGGGAAACGCAACAATCTCCAACCCTTGTTCGTTGAATTTATCGTGAAGCGCTTGGAGAGGTTTGTACTGTCCTGTGTAACCACACTTGCTGGCGACGTTGACAATCAATACGACTTTGCCTTGATACTTCTTCAGCTTGATGCTCTTGCCACAGATGTCCTTCATCTCAATGTTCGCCAGCATACAAGTCTCTTGCTGCTTCGAATCAGCAACCTTCTTTTCTTGCTTGCCAACTGGCTTTGCGTCGTCCTCTTTCGATTCTTCCTGTTTGGTTGCTACTTTTTTCTGCGGCTCTTTCTTTTCTTCTTGCGCAGCAACGACTCCATTGACCAACAGCGTGGTCATCGTTGCAAGAAAAAAGATGAGGCGGCAAGTATTCATAAATCGATAGAGTTTGAATCGGACGACAGATACAATTCTATTTAAGTTTAACCAGCCGCAAAGAGCGATGTTTCGCTAGGGTGCTCGCGACGGGCCGATTATGCGGGTTCCTGGCTCCATCGTCGCACTATTTCAGCGCCAATTTCGCATGCCGCCACCATTTCATCGAGACAAACCCACTCGAGCGGTGAATGCAAATTGTGCTGGCCAGAGGACAGATTCGGCGTCGGCAGCCCCAATTCCGTAAGCCGCGAACCGTCCGTGCCGCCACGAATTGCCTCCAATGCACAAGGCCGCCCGAGTGCTTCATGAGCCGCGACAGCGAATTGAACGGCTCGGGGTTCGTGCACCAAACCGTCGGCCATATTGCGATACTGATTGCGAATATGAAGCTTGATTTTGGTTCCTGGAAACGCTTCCTCCGTTGCGGATGCATTCTTGTGAAGCAAGTCAGCGTATTGCTCCAACGTCGGCGTATCGAAATCGCGAAGCAAAATCTTTAACGTCACTCGATCGACTCCACCCTTGATCACGTACGGATGCAAGAATCCGTCGCGACCCTCAGTGCACTCTGGCGAAAGCTCAGGCGGCAGCCCTTCCAGAAATCGTGCCGCCACCCGAATCGCGTTGATCATGCGATCCTTGGCCATCGCGGGATGAATATTGACGCCTTCAATCGTCACCGTCGCCATGTCTGCAGAAAACGTTTCTTCGTCGACCACGTTTTCGCCACCGCCATCAAAGTTATAGCAAACCGTCGCGTTCACTTTGTCGATGTTTACGTGGTCAACTCCGCGACCAATTTCTTCGTCGCAAGTGAACAGGATTCGAACCGGCCCGCGTGGGAAGTCTGGATTCTCAATGAGCATGTTCGCCAATTCCATGATGATCGCAACACCTGCCTTGTCGTCACCGCCGAGCAACGTCGTTCCGTCAGTCGTGATGATCGTTTTGCCTTTCGCCAGTAGCAATTCAGGACACTTCGCGCCAGTGATCACTTTGGTTGAGTCACCGGGCAACGTGATGTCATTGCCGTCGAAGTTTTCGATGATTTGCGGCTTCACATTTTTGCCACTCGCATCAGGCGAAGTATCCACGTGAGAATTGAACGCAACGACGGGAGAGTCCGTGTTGCCTGGGACAGTGCCCATCACGATGCCTTTGGAGTCTTGGGCAGCATCGGAGATTCCCATTTCGAGCATCTGCTGTACGAGCAACTTTCCAATCTCCAGCTGTCCCGGACTGCTGGGATATTCGTCGGTGCTCTCATTGGCGGTCGTATCGATGGCGACATATTGTAAAAATCGATCCAGCAAGCGTTGGCGATTGACGTTCATATCGAATCCAAAATGGGAATTAGTTGAAGTTGCCGTTCTTAGTTGGAATCTTCGGTTGTCGGTTGGATTCTTCCAATGCCAGATGCGTTTTTTCCTGGAACAGATCGACCCTTCACGGCAATTGATTCGTTAGAATGGAAACTTAACTTTGTCCCTCATGTCACAGAATTAACGCATGAAGCTCTCCATCAGTGTTTCCATCGCCACGAAACGCGTTCTGATTTTTGCTCTGATGAGCTCATTCCTGCTGATCACCGGATGCAAAGGCTGCTTCGACGATACTGCGAATAAGCCCGAAGAAGAGAAGAAAGCCAAGCCGAACTTCGAGAGCCAGACTCCTGTCACGCTGCCAGGCTTCTATCCGCTGGACCCCGAAGAGAAAAAGAAGATCGAGGAAGAAGCCAAGGACGACGATAAAAAACGTTCGCTGCTGTCGCGAATGGATCCCGCGTTTCGATTCAACAAAACCAAACTCGGGCATTGGGTCAGCGTCGACTTCCTAGCGATTGCGAACAACTTCAATGAAGATGGCTTTTTGGAAACGACCAGCGTTCGCGGCCGTCAGAAAAACATGATCGAAGGCACCGACTACTTCGTGCAGACTTCGCGACCCGTCACACTGGTCAAAGGGGACTGGAAAAAACTGGAGACGAGTGTTTTCCTTCCGCGGAAGGACGGCGGCGCGAAGATGAATACGGTCAAATACGTGCTCAATACCGGCGCCAGCTTGCCACCGATCAACATCGACCAACCGCACAACCTGTTGGAAGACTATCAGTTTCACATCGTGCTGCTTTCGTCACGTTCGGACTCGCTGAAGTATCTTTCGTTTCTCGATTGCGTGAAAGTTCCACCTGGCAGTGCATCGATCGGAGAAGAACCTGAATTCTACGCGATCGTCCCGACCACCAAAGGAAACCCAATTCCACTACCAAGTCAGTCGCTCAACTGGACAACGATCGCTTACCTGATTTGGGATGATCTGGATCCGGACGATCTGTCGCGACCTCAACAGCAAGCGCTTGTTGATTGGTTGCACTTTGGAGGACAAATCATTTTCAGTGGACCGGATTGTCTGGATCGATTGCAGACCAGTTTTCTCGCTGACTACTTGCCGGGGCAGTTCGAAGAATCAATCGTGATGAACAAGTCGGATTTGAAAGAACTGAACGACAACTGGTCGATTGCGTCTACAAAAAATCCAGCCGAGAAACGCGAGCTGGTGGTCCTCGAAAATTCGCCGATGCCAGCGATTCGATTCAAGCCTCATGTGGATGCAAACTTTATTGAGGGCACTAGTGGATTAGCGCTGGAACGTCGGATCGGAAGAGGCCGCGTTGTCACAACGGCTTTCTCGATCAACAACCGGCAGATGAAAGCGTGGCGAAGCTTTTCCAGCTTCTTTCACAACGCCCTACTGCGTAAGCCAGCACGAAAATTCGTTTCGATGGAGGCTCTTGGAACGCTCTCTTTTAAATACATTGACGACCGAACATCCATTTACGACCCGCTGACCGGATCAACGGTTCGCTTCGTCAGCCGAGACCTTGCACCGAATACCGAATCGGGAAAAACGGTTCACTATGAAGATACGACTGGCGACTACAGCAAGGCTTCATTGGCACAACAGGCGTTGATGGCAGGCAGAGATTCAACAGGCGTGCGTTCAGAGTACCAGCTTCCGGGAACCGGATTGAATCGCAACAAAGATGATTACTTGCACTACGGTGGCTTTCAATCCTATCGCCAATCCGGAGTTGCCGGCTGGAACGACGATAGCGGCGTCGCCTCTGCAGCCAGAGAAACACTCAAGAAAGCAGCTCGAATTACGCCACCGTCGGCCAGCTTCGTCATGAAAATGCTTGGACTTTATCTGTTGGTTCTGGTGCCGATTAACTGGTTGATTTTTCGTGTGATTGGAAAAGTCGAATGGGCTTGGATCGCTGCACCGATCATCGCGTTGGCCGGAGCGTTTATGGTCGTTCGCTATGCGTCGTTGGATATTGGCTTCGTTCGTAGCGTCACGCACATCGGCGTCTTGGAACTGCACGACGATTACGAACGGGGACACCTTACTGACTACGCGGCGCTCTACACTTCGCTGTCGACTCGTTACAACGTCGAACTGGACAACCTTTCTGGCCAGTCACTTCCTTTTGCCAATGTGTCGACATCAAGCTTCCGACGTGGCGAATCAAGTAAAAAAGTTGAGCTAAATCGCACCACGACGACCGACTTAAAAAACTATCTTGTTCGTTCGAATTCGACCGGTTTGTTGCATACCGAAATGATGTTCGACGTAGGTGGTTCATTTCGTTTGACGGGCGACGAAAGCCTGCTGCAAGTCGAGAACCAAACGTTGATCAATGTTGAAGATTGTGGCGTCGTTCGTCGAAACGAAAATGGAGAACTTGAATTCGCGTGGATCGGAACTTTGGAAGCCGGGGATGATGTTCGACTGGAGTTTTCCGCACTCGAAGGTTCTGTGGCCTCAGCTTGGGGTAAGATCGAAGCGTTGGTTGGCAACGCGAAAGTCGCCGAGCAAGTTTGGGAGAGTCAAGAATTTGAACCTGGAAAACCAGTTGAGCTGGACATGCTGGCCGCAGTTTCTGAACTACAAAACAATTGGCCTCAGCTTTCCCAAATCCTAAACGACAAAATGAATGTGCTTTCTAGGTCCGATATCTCGGAGTCCATGCTTGCGTCAGCGTTATCGGAAGTCAACGGATCGGAGGCATCACTGGCCAGCGTATTTGGTTGCGTCGCTGGAAACCTTCAGCTTGGCCCGGGAGAAATTCGACTAATCGGTCGCACGAATCAGAAGCTTGACCAATCACGATACAGTCCCGCCGCAACTCAGGCAAAACACAACCTGCTTGTGTTGGTGCACTTGAAACACGCGGACATGCCAAAATGTAAAAGAGACGCCAACGCAGTCAGTGAGTTTGACAGCGGACGATCAAATCTCGATCAAGAAGAAGAATTTGATTTCATCGAAAATTCGAACTAAGCGAAACGATTACCCAGAGTAACCATGATTGAAATTACCGGATTCGGAAAAGACTACGGCGAGTTTACGGCAGTTGAGAGCCTCGATTTGAAAATCGAAGAAGGCGAAATGTTTGGCTTCATCGGCCCCAACGGTGCCGGAAAAAGTACGACGATTCGTTTTCTTGCAACATTGCTAAGAGCCTCGCGCGGTGAAGGGTCGGTTAACGGACACAGCATCAGCGACGACCCGATGAACGTGCGGCGATCGGTCGGTTACATGCCCGATGCGTTCGGAGTCTACGACGGCATGAAGGTCTGGGAGTTTCTCGATTTCTTTGCCGTAGCCTACAAGATCGGCCGAACCCAACGGAAACAAGTTATCCGCGACGTGCTGGAATTGCTGGACCTGACCTACAAGCGTGACGACTATGTCAACGGGCTTTCGCGCGGCATGAAGCAGCGGCTATGCCTGGCAAAAACGCTGGTCCATGACCCTCCGGTGTTGATCCTTGACGAACCTGCCAGTGGCCTCGATCCGCGTGCTCGTGTTGAAGTGAAAGCTTTGTTGAAAGAGCTGCGCCGGATGGGAAAAACGATTTTGATTTCCAGCCACATTCTGACCGAGCTTGCTGACTGCTGTACTTCAATCGGCATCATTGAGCGCGGACAGCTGCTGATGCACGGACCGATCGACGAAGTTTACCGTCGCATTCAAGGCACGCCAACCGTTGTCGCCAACATGGGCACGAACTTCGACAAGGGACTCTCGATCATTCGCAGCAACCCTGACGTTCGTGACGTTCAGGTCGATGGGCAGAAGGTAACGATTGAGTTCGCGACTCCGGAATCTGCAACCGGTGATTTGCTGAAGTCACTGGTTAATCAAGGCGTTGA
>CAZORS010000121.1:0-2987 GCA_964582025.1 uncultured Pirellulaceae bacterium
GAAACAAAGTTCAGCCAAGGCGGATGGGGATTCGGGCATCGCTACGATCACAATGATCGCCAGGAATGGGGTTGGGCGGGACGCGTCATTGAGCCCACGACGTTTGAAATCAGTGTTGGGTGTGCGGGTGAACTTCCAGGAACGATTGTTTTCCGAGGTTCCGATCCATCGATTTGGAACACACGATCACGAGACGGCGAATTCGGTTTTGCAGATCCGGTTGGGGCTGTGAAACACACAGTCAATTTCGTTCGCATCATGCGGCATGCCACTGGAGAAGCCGTGATCGTTCGCGTGGACGGAAATCACTTGCTCGACGAAGGCTTTGATCCTCGCGTCGGTTGGAACGGTTCCGGTTCAGAGTTCTCTGGCGGTATGCATCTTGGAGTTTATCATTCGGACTTGCCGCAGGACTTCGAAACTCGGTTTGAATTTGGTGGCTGGGGGTTCGGCCATCCTTACGACGACAACGATCGCCAGGCTTGGGGTTGGGGTGGAAGACAGCTTCCGAAAACGGTGTTCGAAATCATGTTGCTTGATGTGGTTCCAGAATTCATGAGTCACGAAATCATCGAATGAGAATCGCTGTCTCAAACATGTTACGATAGTCGCAGATCGTAAAGTGAATTGATTCACCCCTGATGGCATTCGAAATGGAACCTGATGCGAAGCAAGCGGATTGGACCGCTTTTCAACGTATTCAAGAGGTGCAGTCAGCTGCGCGAATCAATCTGATTCGCGTCGTTTCCGTCGTCCTGTTTTTCTCAATTCTGCTGTGTCTTTATTTTGGTTCCGAGCGAACAGAAGACCAAACCGAATATTTAGTAAGCTCAGCTCGGGTATGTGTCATTTGGCTGTTGGTAGTTGGGCTGGTTGTTGTAGCATTGAAGCGGCGAAGGGTTCCGCCACTATTAAAGTATGCGACTTCGTTTTGTGACGTTTTGTTGCTCACGACGATTGCAACCGCCGGTGCGAAAGCAGAAAGCACACTGGTCATCGCGTTTTTCATTATTGTTGCTTCAACGTTTCTTCGCTTGAGCAACAAACTCATTGCGGCGACGACTCTCCTTTGTATTTGCGGTTACTTGGCGTTGGTGTATCAAACCGATCGATTCTGGATTCGACCTGACGGACAAGAATTCCCTTTTCTGGAAGTTGCGAGAACGGTGGGTGGGCTCGCTGTGATGGGGCTGATTGGCTGGCAGCTTTGTCTCGGAAGTCAGTTTGGCGTTGAGTCGTTGGTGAGCTACGAGCGATCGAAGGGCGGCCATGAATAAGAATAATCAGGACTTGGGGATCTGCCCTCGTTGCAAGACGGAAAACGAATTCGATACCGTCGTCTGTTGGCAATGTGAAATCGAATTGAATCGTCAATTGCAGCAGCAACAGGCTGGGCAAACTTCTCGTAGCGTTGGGGCGAAAGTGGCGTCGGGGGTTGGGATGGGAATCGCTGGAGTTCTGGCCGGAGCGATGGGAGGAATCATGATTGGGTTCATGATCGTGATCGTGGCTGTCTTGGCGATCCTCAACGCGATTTCAGAATTCTTTGAAAGCTGTGCGGGGATGTTGATGTTTTTGTCGTTGGCATTTGGCACTGCTGTCTATTCGATTTTCGGCTGGTTGTTTTGACGAAGTGATTCAGGGCAGGGCGGAGTTGCAAATATTTTTTGGACGTGCGACTTGCCGCTGGACGGTAAGTCGCAGTTCGCCAAAAATGTCAATCTCCACCGCGAGCAAGAAATTTGTTCGAGATCGTTTTGAACGAAATTCGTTCTTGGCCTGAGCCTGATACCCAAACGAGCCCTTCACGTTCAGTCTGTGGATTGAGCACACTTTTTCCTTCCGCAATCTCGAGAATCTCATCGATCGTTTCTGGAATGGATCGTAGCTCAATGAACGGCACCGTCTGCAAACCAAGTTGCTCGCAAATTGATGCAACTTCTTCCTTTTCAACGTAAGCAAACTGATCCAAGTCGAAGACGTTGAAAACGTAGAGTTCCGCTTGCTTCAACTTGTATCGGTTTCCTTGAATCCCGGGACCGATCAGTTCACCTTGAATCGCGATTCGCCGACCGAGACTATGGATGTGTGACGCAAGTTCCAATCGATTCGCGATTTGCCAGTAGCTGTTCGAATCATCGGGAGCCAGTTGCCAGTTGCGACCGCAAACCGAAAGTTCGCCATCGAATATTGCGGTGAACGATGTTCCATCCAGCTTTTCGGTTACGTAGAAAGAAAGTTCCGTGAACGAATCGTAATCGCTGGCGAGGTTTTGGATTCGTTCCTCGTCCGTCTTCTGTACGGTCGCCGGAAATGGACCCACGACTTTACCCGAAAGGCAAGCCGGAGTCGGAGGTTCGTACTTTTCGATCCCCAGTTCGTCGGTGACGTCTTCTCCGGGTTCTGCCGGTCGATCCAATACTGACAGCGGCAACAGCAAGCCCTGTGAAATCTGTCCTCGGAGCTTCACCGTTCGCAATCGGAATCCTTCCTGATCGCCCATTCGCTTGAACGACGATTTTCGCAGGAATTCGAATTCTGGTTTCACGGGCAGGAAGGAATCGATCTCGCAGTAGACCGCCAAATCGCCCGCTTCGAATTCGTCTTTCTTGACGACGCATTTCCAACCATCGACGACTGCGAGGACGATCATGTCGGCGCCTGTGATGGGACGGATTTCAGAAACGGTTCGGACGGTCGCGAGCTTTCTCATTTGGTTTTTCTCCAACGAGGGAATGTCGCCGCTGAGTTGCAGCGATCGATGCCAACGACGACAATCGTGGCTGCTCAATGTTCGCAACGAATCCGGATTGTTAACGTCACCGAAAGTGGCTGGTTGGCTGCAGGGCCGATAAAACACGGGTCAATTCAACGTCCGATAATGTTTCTTATGTTCGGTTAAAGCCCCGTATTTGCTTGAGAATACGTGAATTTGTTTTCACATTTCCGTTTTGATGACGTTACGTCCGAGCATACAGCCACCGTGT
>CAZORS010000121.1:3087-16981 GCA_964582025.1 uncultured Pirellulaceae bacterium
ACCTGGTCACGCTGATTGGTGCACGGCTCCAGGGGCCGGTTGGCGTGAGGCCCTAGATTTTGAAGGTTCAAAGTACCCTGCCCTGATGGCGAAAATTTTTGAAGGACTTCCACTTGAAGGGATGCAGCCCAATTGGACCTGTACTTACGGTCGTCGCGGATTGCTCGTGCCCGACAAATTGTTTGTGCTCTATTTCCCTGAAGGAGGCAGCACAGCGATTCTGTGCAGAGAGGTTCCCCGGGCGTACGAAATTTTTGATCCGAAAACCGGAAAGGTTGTCGGCAAAGGGTTGTTGAAGAATGAAGAACGGGCGACGGTTGATTGCAAGACAACTGATCCTCGTGTCGTTGTCTTTTTGGCTAAATGAGCACTGTGGTAATTTTTGAAACGTCCGCCCTGCCCTTTGATTTGCTTTGTCCCGCGTGGCTGCCGACTTTCTGGTAAATCGCTCTGAACCTAGTTTTCGCAGTGGACGATCAGTTTGAATACCCATTAACGAAGAATCCACCCTCGGTTTGAGGCTGTCACTTCGAAAGCATCTGTTATGAAATTGTTGATACAAAATCGTAGAACCTGCAAAGCAAACATCTTGATTCTTGTTTGTTTTATCTTCGCACTTTTTGGGTTCGCTGCTGAATCGCACGCGCAACCTCCGCAAGGCCCCGGCGGACCGGGAGGTCCCACGGCGCCTGATAAAGAAATCGTCAAAGACTTTGATGCCGATGGCGATGGAATGCTAAACAAAGCAGAAAGAGAAAAAGCTCGAGCGATGCTCAAGAAAGAAGCTCAGTCGGGTGGTTTTGGTGGGCGGCGACGCGGACGCGGTGGCCGCCGCGGTGGACCACCCGGCGGCGGTCCTCCCGGCGGAGGTGAGCTCGTAAAAGGCAGAATGGGGAAAAGAGTTTTGCCCAAAGACGTGGAAAATTTCCCGGATGCAGAACTCTACGACCCGTCCGTCTTGCGCACGATATTTATCAAATTTGAGAATAAGGACTGGGAACAGGAATTGGCAGAATTCAAACCGACTGATGTCGAGGTGCCGGCTGAAGTAACGGTCGATGGAAACACTTATCCAAATGTCGGCGTTAGCTTCCGCGGGGCTTCTTCCTTTTTCATGATCCCGGAAGGCTTAAAACGCTCTCTGAATCTGTCCATGGATTTTATGGACGACGACCAAAAGCTCTACGGTTACAAATCGCTGAATCTGCTCAATTGCAATGGCGACCCCAGCATGATGAGTTCCTATCTATACGCTCATATTGCGAGTCAGAAGATTGCAGCACCTAAGGTCAATTTTGTCAAAGTCGTAATCAACGGACGAAGTTGGGGAGTCTATGCGAATGCTCAGCAATTCAACAAAGACTTCTTAAAAGAAAACTACGGCACGAAAAAAGGAGCTCGCTGGAAAGTGAGCGGCAATCCACGCGGTGATGCGGGGCTTCGCTACCTTGGCGAAGATGTCGAGGAATATCGATCTCGCTTCGATCTCAAGTCAAAAGAAAACGAACAGTCTTGGAAAGATCTGATTCAGCTCTGCAAGTTGCTCAACGAGACTCCTGCCGATGAATTGATCAAGAAACTGGATCCGATACTTGATCTCGATGGAGTCCTTTGGTTTCTTGCGGCCGATGTCGCATTGATCAATAGCGATGGCTATTGGACGCGAGCCAGCGACTACAGCCTCTACGAAAACTCGGACGGGAAATTTCACATTTTGCCGCACGACATGAACGAGTCTTTTCGTGAGATGCATGGAGGACGTGGTGGCGGACCCGGCGGTGGTCGTGGTCGCGGTGGACGCCGCGGTGGATTTGGTGGCCCACCACCTGGATTCGGCGGGCGTGGTCCCGGTGGCCCGCCAGAAGGTGGAGGACCTCCACGTGGAGGCCCGCCAGAAAGAGGAGGCCCGCCAGAAGGGCCCGGTGGCCGCGGAGGACCGCAGCCCAGTGGAGCGCCTGCGGGACAAGGCTACGAATTGGATCCTTTGACGGGGCTTGGGGAAGATCGATTTCCACTTCGCAGCAAACTGCTCGCCAATGAAACGTTAAAGACTCGATACTTGCAGTACGTTCGCACGATTGCTCGCGATCATATTGCTTGGGAAAAAATGAAGCCTCTGGTTTCTGACGCGAAGGATCTGATCGAGTCAGCTGTGAAGGCGGATACTCGAAAGTTGGTGACTTTTGATTCGTTCTTAAATGCAACCGGAAATTCGCCAGCGAAAGCAAGTCTTAGAGAGTTTTCGGAGAAGCGTTCTAAGTATCTGCTGGATCATCCGGCGATCAAGGATTTGCCGGAGGAGTTGGTTGAACTGCCATCGCATTCAGCGAAGGATGATTAGCTTCATCAAGACGGATTAATGAAGGAACGTGGCACCGTGGTCTCCACCGTGGATGTTCGGAATCGGTGGAGACCACCGTTCCACGTGACAAACCGGAATAACAGACCCAAACGAAAAAAGCCGGCAACATATATTGCCGGCTCTTCGCTCCCACGTCCAAATCCTTCAACTTAGTTGACGCTTGCTGTCATTCCCCAAATGTTTCCAGCAACCAGTCCATCCAAGTCAGCAACGGATGAGAACGCGCCGTCGGCTTGGTCGACGCTATACAGGTTTGTGCCGATGACTGAGTAGAACTCTCCTTCAAGAGATGCCAATCCGTAGGTCAAGCGGCTTATCGAACCTGACACAACGGTTGTAGAGCCAACGCTGCCATCAGAATCAAATTCGATGCTGACCAAACTGCCGGCTGTCGTTGAGACAAAGATCTGGCCGTCATGAAGTGCCAGATCGCCAGAAGAGCTCGCAGCGAAATTGCCAAGCGAATTCATTTTCCCAGTTTGAGTATCGACTTCGTAGATAGATTCTCCCAGATATCCGGTCGCCAAAAGTCTTCCACCTTCATCGAAGCCAAGGCCGTTCATGTCATTTCGACCAAGTGTTCCCACGAGTTTGGTTTCGGCTGTATCGACGTCGATACGATAAAGTGAGCTAAAACTGATTCCATAGAGCTCGCCGTCGGCGGACATGGCGATATCGGTCAGAGTCACTCCAAGATTTCCGACAACCTCGAACTCGCCGGATTCGGTGTCAAACCATGAGAGCGTGTTCCGGCTGTTGTTGAAGTAAAGCCTTGAATCCGAGTCATCAACCGTCAAGGAGTCGTCATCGACTTCAACTCCGACTTTCTCGATGATCGCCGCGACTTCGTCAGCTATGCGATCGTATTCCTCCATCGCTTGGTTGAATAGTTCCCACGATTCTTTCTCGAGCAGTTCACCGTCATCGTTTAGATTGCTGAAGATATCCTGATCCGGATCGTAGCCAACGTCGTGTCGCTCAACGTGCACGTAGTAGTCACGTCCAAATCCACCGCAAAGCATGTCGGCTCCGCGACCGCCGGAAATGTAGTCGTCGCCATAGAATCCAATGACGACATCATCGCCGTCACCGCCAAGCAGTCGGTCATCGCCCATGTCACCATGAAGAATGTCGTTGCCTGTCCAGCCGATCAATACATCGTTGTCGTCTCCACCCCATAGCTCATCGTTGCCTTCGCCGCCATTCATGCGGTCGTTGCCAACCCAGCCGTAGAGATCATCATCCCCGTCGCCACCGAACATTCGGTCGTTGCCGAGATGTCCTTTAATGACATCGTTTCCTGCCTCTCCTGAAAGAAAGTCATCACCCCAGTAGCCAGAAACGTAATCGTCCCCTTCGCCGGCAAACAGAAGGTCATCTCCCTTCCAGCCATAGAGCTCATCGTTGCCAGAATGACCGGCAAGAAAATCATTTCCTTCGTGACCTTTGAGGACATCGTCTCCTTCGCCACCGAAGATAATGTCGTTGCCTTTGTATCCGGAAACGTAGTCGTCGCCATCACCGCCAATCAGTACATCGTTTCCGTACCAACCATAGATGCTGTCATCTCCTGCATGTCCGTAGATGCGATCTTTGCCGTAGTCTCCGTGCAGGCTGTCGTCACCTTCAAATCCGCGGAGGTTGTCGTTACCACTTCCACCATGGAGAACGTCGATATTGCTTCCGCCAAGCAACCAGTCATCTCCATCGTTGCCGTAGGCTTTTGATTCGAGGCTAGTGCGGTTCACGAAGACATCGTTGCCCGCTTTGCCTGAGAAGTAGACATCGGTGACATCGTCAGCGTCGAATCTGTGCAGCTCGTAGCGTGAACCTTCTTGCAGAACGCCAACGAGAATCTCGTCTTGCTGATACTCAACGACTCGAACGACTTCCTTTACGTCCGTTCCAGTAATACTGAGCGTGCCTTGGACGAGTTCCACCAGAACGTCAGCAGATAGGACGTTGCGGTCTTCGAGAACGGCGTAGGAGAGAGCGTCTTTTCTATTTCGGGACATTTATCGAATTTCCGGATTGAACAGTTGGGGTCTGAAAACCCTACGTCCAAATTTCCGTTCCGGATGGGATATTTTGAGATCCTTTCGCATCTAAATCTGCAAAATGATTCGTTGTTTCATTTGTGAAATACATGATGCCAGAATGCACCATCAGGTCGAGGTAGAAGTTCCCGAAAGCAAACACACATGGTCTTCGATGATGAAAATTTGCTCAACACTTCCGCTATGTCGCCTGTTATCCGCGAAATCTACGGAAGAATCCGGATTGAAAAGCGTTACCTCGGGTCTTGGCGTCCCTGTCCACGGCGTCGCTGTCCGTTTCGACGATTAGCTTCGAATTCTTTTTTGAATGACTCTCGAATTCCCATCAAATACTCGCGTCTTAGATCCCTAGGCAGGCTCCACGCAAGTTTGTGAGTGGTTTGCATGAATGCACGAACCATTGAGGATTTGGCTGGCCCCTTGAGGTCACAAGCCTTTAGTATCGCTCCCGCTTCGCGGAGTTGCTCCCCCGCGTTGCGGGTTTGGTCTTCGGAAAGGAGATAGTCGACCATTTTCAGTCTCGAAACGATTTTCAATTGAACGTACTCAGGGTTCGGACTTTTCTGAACCAATGAGTCAGCGATTCGTTTGACTTCCTCGACTTGTTTCTGCGAGATTGAGTCCGGATTGTTGGTTGGCATCAACAACAGGGTGACGGCAATCTGATATTGATAGTCGGTGTTGCCCGGATGTTGCTCGGCCAACGATCGAAAGATCTTCGCCGCGCTGTTGAGCGATTCGACCGCACTATTCGTCTGGCCAAAATTATCTTCTAGGGCTCCAAGACTACATTGGCTCTTGCCTAACAAAAGGCGATATTCAAGATTTTCCGGATCGAGCATCGTCAACTCGTTGGAAATCTTGACGGCCCTTTCGACGTAACGTTTTACTTGCGCATCATAGTGTCGCGGCTTAGTTGATTTTGGCGGTCGACGAGAGTCGGCTCGTTGGCGCGGTCCGTCTGCCATTTGGTCAATATCGACAACGCTTTCAGCAGCAAGTCGACAGACTTCAGCAGAAGCCAATGCAGTTAGCGTTTGTGCTAACGCAAATTGGACTTGAGGATCGTTCCGGTGAGTATGCTTTTCAATCACCTTCAGGTTTTCCTGAATCAAGTTAATTGGCTTTCTGTTCCTTTGCCAACTCCAATCTTTTCGTCGAACCGCGTTGCTCATTTCGGATCGCGTCGAAACGAGATTGAATAATGCGTCGATGGACTCAGGATTTTGCTGGAGAATTTCCGTGCTGCCGGAAACGGCTTTTTCATACGAGGTGATCGCGGCGTCGTAGTCTCCAATCAGGAAGTTGATATTCGCGACGCGCCGCCAACCTTTGGCTGCATTTTCCAGCAGGCGTTTGTTGTCCGAATTTTCACGAGCGAATCGTTCGTAGAAGTTTGCCATTTTCTTCAGGTAGCTGGCGTCGTCTTCGTCGATCGAGATCTCAATCCCAGCCAATTCATTGAATCCATCAAAGTCGAAGTTTGCCGTACTTCCCTTGGTATTCTTTTGTAAGAATTCGACGAACAATTCATCGAAAGCTTCAACCATCAGGTTCACATTCGCTTCGGCGCGATTGAAGTTTGCCAAAGCCTGTTGTTCGCCTTTGACGGCTCGACTTTCATTCGCAACGGCCTCTTTGCGAGCAACTTCTGTTTTCGTGGATTCAACTTTCAGTTTGGAGTAAGCCTGATTGGTCAAAGCCCACGCAGACACTGCGATGATCGCCGTTGCACAAACAAGCGCCATCGAAAGTGCAGCCAATGAAGCGACGATTGGATTCTTGCGACCCCAACGCATCCCCTGCTCTATCAGCGACGGGCGGCGGGCAGAGATGGGTCGGTCTTCAACGAAGGCTCTGAGATCGTCGCGAAGGTTGAACGCGTTTTGGTAACGCTGTTTGGGATCCTTGCTGATCGCTTTTTCAATAATCGTTGCGAGATCGCGTGGAATGGAAGCGTCGACTTTTGCTGGTGGAGCAGCGGTTTCGTGGATGATCCGACTGAAGACTTCGGCATGAGAGCCGGCAGCAAAAGCTGGCTTGAGCGTCGCCAGTTCATACAGCGACAAACCAAGGCAATAGGTTTCACTCTGTTGGTCGTATTTCCCTTTGAGAGACTCAGGCGCAAGATACTGCGGCGTTCCAAGCACTGCTCCAGTCTTTGTAATTTGCTCTTCGTCAGAAATTTTCACCAACCCAAAGTCTGTGATCCATACCTGGCCTTTGTCGTCCAGCATCAGGTTGGCTGGCTTGATGTCTCGGTGCAAAATTCCCAGTTGATGAGAGTACCCGAGTGCATCAGCGACTTGGGCGCCGATTTTTCCAACCCATCGGTATCGATCTTGACCCGCGTGGATTCCAGATGTTGAATTTGATGTCGGTACGACCATCTCCTGAGTTTGGTCGCCGGGAGTCTCCGTGGTCTCCAGATCCGTCGACAGGGAAAGTTCGCTGTTGCTAACCGTTGAATGGTCGTGGTCGACGGCAGTCTGATTTTGGAACTCGACATCATCGACTCCTGTCAACGACTGAACGGCTGACTTCAGGCTGATTCCATCAATGTATTCCATGACGTAGTAGTGATAGCCGTTCGACTCACCGACTCCGAAAACGCTGACAATGTTCGTATGGTGCAACCTTGCAGCGGCTTGTGCTTCACGGCGAAAACGTGCGATTTGTTTTTCGCTTTCGAGTTCGTGTTCCAGCATCACTTTCAACGCGACACGACGGCCGAGCGACTGGTGAACCGCTTCGAAGACCACGCCCATTCCGCCTCGTCCGACTTCGCGAATCAGAACGTAATCCCCAAGCTGCTTCATGCCCGAAAGGTCGGCAATCTTTATGGAACTGGCGTCGCTGTGTGGATCTCTGGTTTCAGCTTTGAGACCTTCAATCATGGCAACGGATGAAAGGACGTCTTCGATTTCGTCTGCAATGGACGGATATTTGCGTTTGTAAGCCGCGATTTCTGGAGCGTCTCCGTCGCGCGTCCGGCGCGTGTAGTCTTCAACGATTTTGTCCAGCAGTTCGTCTTTGTTGATGTTCTTTCCCATGGTGATTTAGAACGCCGCATGTTGTTGCATGATTTCTTTCAGACGTTTGAGCGCACGAATGTATCGCTTGCTGGCGGCTTCTGGAGCGATGCCGAGAACCTTCGCAGCTTCGATGTTGGATAGTTCTTCGAAATGACGCAGTGCGATGACCTCACGATCCGTATCGTTCATTTCCGAAAGCGTCTTTTCTAGGGCTTCGATCTGACGTGCTTTTTGAAACACGCCGCTGGCAGAAGTCATTTGTCCGACGATGTGAGCCGCAAGTTGAACGGAAGTATTGCCCTGATCTTGCTTTCCTTTGAGTTTTACTTCGCGGCGAATGTCTCGCTTTTCGGCGCCGAAGTGGAATCGATGAATTTCCAGCATCCGCTGATTGGCTTCAAGTCGCAGCCAAACGAAGAAAGGCATGTCTGGCTTTTGCAGGTAACTTTCAATTCGCTGAGAAGCTCGAACATAAGTTTCCTGCAAAACGTCGGAATGCGAAACGCGTCCGCCAAGCCGATAGTCCAAACGAAAGTCGATGACTCGCCGGAGCCTTTCACGAACCAAAAGATACAGCTCCGCCAGGGCTTCTTCTTGACCGGCTCGAAGCTGTTCGATGATTTCGGATTGTTCTGGCAATTCATGCGCCATGCTTTCGTTTCCTTTTCTTCCAATCATACGTCACGTCGCGCAATAAAGCTGCGGACAGATTTTTTTAAAAGCGGCCCAAGATTCCTGTCTCGGTGTGATTTCCTTCTCGTGTTAACAAATAGATAGGTGAGGGATCTTGTAGAAAACTGTTGATGTTTGAAGGAATGGGGCTTGAGTCATGTTTGATGTTCGTTCTTGGTCGAAGGTCGCGCAATCGCGAGTGTTTGTAGTGGTTTGTTTTCTGACGATCGCCTCAGTGGCTGCTTTTGACACATGGTCGGCCGCCGCAAACTCGGAAATTCTCACGGTCGAAAAGAATCCGATATGCGTCGTTCTTTTGGAACTGGATTCGGAAAGTCGAAGCTATTTCGTGATGGCCAAAGTACTCGGGGCAGCCACGACGCTATCTGTTTTGGGCCTGCTGTTAAAGACCGGTTACCGGTACGGCCATTTGGTAACCGGGGCAATCACAGCCTTCCAGATAGGGCTAATGATTTACCTCTGTTTCTCGGATCCGCGGTTATATGGATTACCAAATTTCTTCTTTTTCTACGATTCCTCAGAGTCGATATTTATCTTGAGCTAGGCGTGTTTTTTTGAACAAAATCCATAATTAAGCCTGAGGATGAAGAAAAAGCGTTGGTTCTCAGCCCATTTGGATGCTGGCCCCCAATCAGTTTTTCAAAAAACCTGTCCCCAGTTTCCAAATGCCACGTGTAGGTGAATGAGTCAAACACTAGCCAAAAGAACAGACGAAAATCACATCACTGGATAAGCCATGAAAGCAATCACCTTTATCGCAATCGCAACCATGTCCATGTGGATCGCGGATCAAGCTTACGCACAACAGCAGGAGAATGCTCAAGTTGACGGCTTTCCCGGCCAGCAACAAGTCGAAGGCCAAAAGGATGGCAAAGGCCAGCGAGGTCAAGGACGTCGAGGCAACCGCCGTCGTGGAAGCAAGGGCCAAGGCCAGCAACAAGGCGACGGAGCCCAACAAGGCCAGCGACGCGGGCAACGAGGCGGCGCTCAGTTTATTGATGGGCTGCTCAATCGTTTTGACAAGGACACCAACGGTTCGATTTCGCTCGACGAAGCTCCTGATCGCATGAAGCAACGCTTCAGCTCATTAGATGCTGACGGAAATAACTCTGTTTCCAAAGAAGAGCTCACTGCCGCGTTCGCAAAGATGGGCCAAGGTCGCAATGGTCAAGGCAAAGGCAAAGGCAAAGGCGGAAAAGGAAAAGCAGGAAAGGAAGGTGCCGGTAAAGGGAAAAATGGCAAAGGCAGAAACGGCCAAGGCCAGATGTTTGATCCTGCCAAAATGATGAAACAGATGGACAAGAACGATGACGGAGTTCTTTCTCCCGATGAAGCTCCCGACAGAATGAAGAAGCGATTCGATCGAATTGACGCCGACTCAAGCGGCACCATCACGGCGGCAGAACTCAAATCCTCTTTTGAAAAAATGAAAAAGGGTGGCAAGAATGGTCAGGCTGGACGTGACAAGTCTGCCGACCCGAATGCCACCAAACCGGTTAAGCCAAAGCGTCCTCCGATGGCAGAGGATGGGGCGTAAGCTAGCCGGCCAGAATTGTTTTTGGGTCGTCCTGCCTTCCTCGCGGGCGGGCGGCCATTTTATTTTTCGTTTAACGTCTAGCCGCAGGCGTCGGCGATTCGCACTTCTAAGTCGCCGACGCCTGCGGCTAGACGTTAAACGATTCGTTGTATTACACGAATGGAAACATGAACATCTTCCCTTCACTGCTGACGATTACTTTTCTCGCAGCTCTATCGCACACGGCTCTTGCGCAGGAAGAACTTTCGCGTGAGGAGCTCAACTTCTTCGAAGCGAAAATCCGTCCGGTTCTGATCAAGGAATGCTACGGCTGCCACAGCGCAAAAACTGGCGCGACCAAAGGTGGTTTGATGGTCGACACCAAGGAAGCTCTGCTGTTGGGCGGCGACAGTGGTCCGGCGATCGTGCCGGGTGAGCTGGACGAAAGTTTGCTGTGGGGTGCGATCAATCACGAAGACTACAACATGCCTCCGGGCAAAATGCTGTCCGACAAAGTGCTTGATGACTTCAAGAAGTGGATCGAAATGGGTGCTCCCGATCCGCGGGTCATGAAAATCACTGAAATCAAATCAGAGATCACTGCCGAAGACGTCGAAAAGGGTCGCGATTTCTGGGCGTTCAAGTCCCCTGCCCTGCCCTCGCTCCCGAAAGTTACCGATGAATCATGGGCCGAGACTCCGATCGATCAATTCGTTCTGGCAAAGCTGGAGGAAAACGAACTGCAACCTGCCGACGACGCTGATGCGGAAACGGTGCTCCGTCGTTTGACGTACGGACTGGTCGGATTGCCGCCGACTCCAAATCAAGTTGCTTGGATGAACAAGAACTTTCGCCGTGATCCGAAAGCCTCGATCGCAAAAATTGTCGACGAGTTACTCGAACAGGAACAGTTTGGTGAACGTTGGGGCCGTCACTGGCTGGACATTGCTCGCTACGGCGAATCGACAGGCCGTGAAGTCAACGTGACGTATTCCAATGCGTGGCGATATCGTGACTACGTGATCGATTCTTTCAACGCTGACAAACCGTACGACGAATTTGTACAGGAACAAATCGCGGGTGATTTGTTGCCAATCAAGTCAGATGAAGACTGGGCAGAGAATTTGGTTGCCACGGGTTTTTTGGCGATGGGATCGAAAGCTCTGGCCGAACAAAACGGACGCCAGTTTCGCTTGGACTTGATCGACGAACAAGTTGACGTGACGTCACGTGCGATTCTTGGAGTCTCCGTTGCGTGTGCTCGCTGCCATGATCACAAATTCGATCCGATTCCTCAGTCCGACTACTACGCGATGTCGGGCATCTTTGAGAACACTTCGACGCATTACGGAACGATCGACACATTGCAGAATCGCCGGCCCAGTAACCTGATCATGTTGCCGATCAAAGATCCAATGTTGAATGAGAAAAAGCTCAGCCGTAAAGAGCTTCAGGATTTGAAGGATCAGTTAGAGGAAGTGCAGGAGCAATATCGGGAAGCGACCCGAGCGCGCTTGCAGATGCGACGTGCCGGTGAATCTTCAAAGGATCCCCAACAGGCGTTTATCTCAGTCGCGCGAGCTTCTACTCAAAGGGCGGCTTTGGAATCGAAGATCAACTCTTACGACTCCAATGGAAATCCACATACCTACGCAATGGGCGTTCAAAAAGTTAACAAACTGATTCAGACTCGATTGCTTGATCGCGGTGAATTCGATCGGCCGGGCCAAGTCGTCGAACGTGGTTTTCCGCAAGTGATGTGTGAAGAGCCCGTTGAACTTAATTCAAAGTCCAGCGGCCGTTTGGAGTTGGCTCGCTGGATGGGAAGCGATGAAAATCCGCTGACTGCTCGCGTGATGGTGAACCGAATTTGGCAACACATGATGGGTCAAGCGATCGTTCGGACGCCCGAGAACTTTGGCGCCACAGGACAAGCTCCAACTCATCCTGAGTTGTTGGACTATCTGGCCATCAAGTTCGCCAAAGAGAACTGGAGCGTCAAAGCCATCATTCGAGAGATCGCAATTTCGCACATCTACCGAACCGGAAGCCAATACGATTCGGCAGCGTTCAATGCCGATCCGCTGAACGAAATGTTGTGGCGATACGAACCACGACGGCTCGACGCCGAAGCCATCCGCGATTCGCTGCTTTCGATTAGCGGCCAATTGGAAACAGAAAGACCCTACGCCTCGATCGCAGGCATCGCTGGAGAAGGCCTTGTTCGCGGCGGAACCGTTTTCTCCGTTGCTGATAAATCGAATTCTGGCGGTTCAATGCAAACCAGCAGTCGTCGTGGTCGCAGAAATCAGGGTGGCATGGCGGGGATGATGGCCAATCGTTCTGGCGGCGCCGTTACGACGCTGGATCAACCGGTCAAATATCGCAGCGTCTATCTCCCAATCGTTCGTGACAACATTGCTCGATCGTTGGAAGTGTTTGACTTTGCAGAATCGAGCATGGTCATCGGCACTCGTGAAACTTCCAACACGCCGGATCAAGGTTTGTATTTTCTCAACAATAAATTTGTGATCGAGCAAAGCGAACTGTTTGCCCGTCGATTGATGAACGAACATTCGGAAGTTGAAGCTCAGGTTCGAAGTGCGTTCGTATGGGCTTACGGTCGTGAGGCGACCAATGGAGAAATTTCAGCGGCCAAAGAGTTTTACGAGCAATTCGAAGTCTCGGACCGTGGATCACGACGTGACAGGAGTGCGGCAATCAAAAAGTTAACCGCGCTTTGTCAGGGGATCTTGGCTTCTGCTGAATTCCGGTTTTTGAATTGAGTTCACGTGGTTGCGGCTTCCAGCCGCAGCAAGAAAAGGGCTAAAAATATGAATCATTCACTATTTTCACGCCGACAGATGTTGCAAACTTTGTCGTCCGGATTTGGTTACCTTGCGTTTTCGTCGCTGGCCACCGCAGCCGCGGCAAAGGAACGTGACGACAAGCCAACCAATCCGCTTGCTCCCAAGGATCCGCACTTCGCTGCCAAAGCGAAGCGAGTGATCTTTCTGTGCATGCGCGGTGGGCCATCGCACCTCGATACGTTCGACTACAAGCCCGAGCTAATTAAGAACCACGGTAAGACAGGTTCTTTTCGCGGTTCATTGCTGAAATCACCGTGGGACTTCAAGCAACGCGGCGAAAGTGGACTCTGGATTTCGAGTTTACTTCCTGAGATTGGTTCGATGGCTGATGAGCTTTGTTTGCTTCGCGGCATGAACACCGACTTGCCTGTTCACCCGCGAGCGATGACGCAGCTGCACACCGGAGCGACCCAATTCGTTCGCCCGTCGCTAGGTTCGTGGGCGCTTTATGGGCTTGGTACTGAAAACGAAAGTATGCCTGGATTCGTTTCGGTCAACACGCCGGCTGGATCGTCACAGGATATCGGTAATTCGTTTTTGCCTTCTGTGTTTGGCGGAACCAAAGTTGGCGGTCTAGGTGGAGGCAGGCTGTCACGTGGTCGTCGTCGCGGCGGAAGTCTGGAGTCTGTTCCCGACATCAAGAATTCCGGCATCACGAAGCAACAACAGAGAACGCAGCTGGATTTCATTCAACGGCTCAACAATGAAAAAATGCAGCGCGACAAACATCAGCCCGGCGTTGAGGGCGTGATCGAAAGCTATGAATTGGCGTTTCGAATGCAGAGTGCGATGCCGGACTTGATGGATATCTCTGACGAAGATGAAGCAACGCTGGACCTCTACGGTATCAACGACAATGCAACCGGTTCTTTCGGTCGTCAGTGTTTGCTCGCGCGTCGCATGTCGGAATCAGGTGTTCGGTTCGTGGAGGTTAGCCATAACGGTTGGGATACGCACTTCTCGATGGATTCAAAAATTCCGGAGCTTTGCCAGCAGATTGACAAACCAATCGCAGGACTGCTAACGGATTTGAAGCAGCGTGGATTGCTGGAAGATACGCTTGTCATTTGGGCCGGCGAATTCGGGCGAACGCCATACGCCCAGAACGGCAACGGCCGTGACCACAACAACAAAGGCTTCACGACCTGGATGGCTGGCGGTGGCGTCAAAGGAGGTTTCAGCTACGGAGCCACCGATGAAAATGGCTACGAAGCGGTCGAAGGCAAGTGCCACATTCACGATTGGCACGCCACGATTTTGCATTTGCTGGGTCTCGATCACACGCAGCTAACGTATCGATACGCTGGTCGTGACTTTCGCTTGACGGACGTGCATGGCAACGTGCTGAAGGATATACTCGC
>CAZORS010000122.1:0-16909 GCA_964582025.1 uncultured Pirellulaceae bacterium
GATGTCGCATTTGGCAACGGGAGCTGATGAAATCAATGGGGACGCTACAGTTCCGTTGTCCAGCAATCGGGAGCCGGTTCCCCCGGCATAGCGACGCCTTTAAATCGTTGGACTCGATGATTGTAAGAATCGATCACGTGAAAGAATCCCTGAGAGTCCAGTGTCATTCCCCAAGGCTGATGCAGCTGTCCCGGATCTCGCCCCGGCCCACCCCAGATTCCGTGTGACTTTCCGGTCAAGTCAAACTTTTGCAAACGATGATTGCCGAACTCGCAAACGTAAAGAAATCCGTCGCCGCCAAATTGAAGATTGTACGGATAACTCAATTCGCCGATGCCTGAACCTGATGATCCGAAACTGAACTTGAAAGTAGGCGGTTCGGTCGTCGCATCGAATACTTGAATGCGATGGTTGCACGCATCGGCCACCCATAGCTGATCCTGTTCATCGATCGCCATACCTTGCGGACGCAAGAATTCGCCATCTTCAGTTCCATGAGCGCCCAAAGAACAGATGTACTTTCCGTCTGGGGAAAACTTTTGAATCCGATCAAAGTCGCCGTACTCCGAAACGTAAAGATTTTTCTTCGAGTCTTCGACGACGTCAGTCAGGAAACCAAATTCGCCTTCGCCGCGTCCGTTCTTGCCGCCGATCGTCTGGTCAGAAAGCAGTTCGCCTTCGGGAGTGTAAAACAAAACGCGAAAGTAATGCGTGTCCGGAATCGCGATGCGTCCGTCTTGCAGAATGCTGATTCCGCATGGCTTGCCGTTGACGCATTCGGGCGTTTTCCAAAACTTCTTTAACTGTCCAAGCCGATCAAACACCTGTATGCGACTGGTCATGTCGATGATGTGAAGCTGGTCGGAATCGTCGATGGCAATCGCACGCGGCTTAATGAAACGTCCGTCGTCGAGGCCTTTGCGTCCCCAGACTTCGGCGACTGAGTCGACAGGTGGTGGTGTGCAACCAAGCGAGAACGTGAACGCAAGTGTCAAAACGAAAAGCCACAAAGTTTTCCGGTTGGGAAGGCAAGGATGCTGATTGCCGCCAAAGGCTTGACCATCGTCCATTGCAGCAGATATTATTGACGGGCTGCAAATCATGTTTTGCTTTGATCCTGTCTTTGTGGTGACGCCAACAATGCCGTCACATAGCAGTTTCTACCACCATAACACAAATTCTTTCCGATATCTGCGAGTGCTTCATGGCAACTGAGGTCATTGATCTACAAAAGGTAGAAGATCCTCGCGATGCCGTGCATCGAATTGTGGAATTTCTCTGCAATGGAAAACTGGTGGCGTTGCCAACGGAAACCGTTTACGGAATCGCAGCAAGCGCTCTGCAGCCCGCGGCCATTGAGCGTCTCCGTGAGTTGAAGGCTCGCGATGGCGACAAGCCGTTCGCGTTGGCGATTCGTAGCGGTGATGAATGCAAAGATTACGTGCCGGACATGTCACCGTTGGCGTTGAGGCTTTCTCGTCGGGTCTGGCCTGGTCCTGTTACATTGGTGCTGCCCAACAGCCACCAAGATAGTGCTGTTTTCCAATTGGATCCAGAAGTTCAGAAGGCAGTGTCTCCGGCTGGAACGGTCGGGATTCGTGTATCGCCGGATGAATTGTTGGAGCAAGTCTTAAGTTTAATCGCAGGGCCGCTTGCCCTGACGAGTGCTAACTTCGCTGGGCAGCCACCTGCAACAGATGATTCTGCGTTAGAGCAACTTGACGGACACGTTGATTTGATCGTGAAGGCAGGCAAGACTCATTTTGGTGCTCCTTCTACGGTAGCCAAAGTCGACGGTGAAACGGTTCGTATCCTTCGCGAGGGAGTCGTCGACCGGGCCACGATTGATCAACTTGGCGGTTTCATTGGCGTGGTTGTCTGCACAGGCAACACGTGTCGCAGTCCGATGGGCGAAGCGATCTTCAAGAAACTGGTTGCCGGAAAAGTTGGTTGCGAGATCAGCGAATTGGAGAATCGTGGTATCACGATCGTTTCTGGTGGAATCGCCGCTGGTCCGGGTGCTCCTGCTGCGATGCAGTCGATATCGGTGATGGAGGGATTTGGTATGGATATTTCCGATCATCAAAGCCGCCCAGTTACCGCGAGATTGGCGAATTTCGCAGACTTGGTTCTGACGATGACCAACGGCCATCGACGGGCGATCGTGTCCCAATGGCCGACGTTGGAGTCTCGCGTTCGAACGATGCGTTCCGACGGCGGCGACATCGCAGATCCAATTGGCAGCCCAATTCCTGTCTATCAAGCTTGTGCTGAACAAATAGAATCTTGTCTTCAGCATTGGGTTGATAAGATTGACTTTCAACAATTCCGCACCGAATCATAGCCGGCTTCGCAAGACTGGTTTCTCTCGAATGAAAATCTCCGTTGGAACCGACCATCGTGGTCTCGAACAAAAGCGAATGGTCTTGAACATTGCTGAGCAATGCGGCCATTCTGTCGTTGATCTGGGCACAAATTCTACTGATTCTTGTGACTATCCTGACATCGCGAAAGTGTTGGGTCACTCCGTTGCCGCGGGCGATACGGATCGTGGGATTCTGATTTGTGGGACGGGGATCGGCATGTCGATTGCGGCCAACAAAGTCAAAGGCATTCGAGCCGCGGTATGTAACAACGCGAATCAGGCTCGATTGAGCCGACAGCATAACGATGCGAATGTGTTGTGCATTCCTGGCGATTCGTTTGAGGAGAGTGCTGTTCGCGAAATGGTTTCTGTTTGGCTGGAGACGGAGTTCGAAGGCGGCCGGCATGAACGGCGCGTTGAGAAGGTAAAGCAGATGGAATCCGAGTTCGGAACGTAACTCGCGTCATCGGTTCGGATGCAGTTTTTTTGAAACACAGAGGCACAGAGGACACAGAGTCCTGCGGTCGAATTCTCTGGTGTCCTTTAGTTTGTATGAGTGAGGACACGATGCAAGAGAACGAATTGACACATGGAATTATTGGAGCAGCGATCGAAGTTCACCGACGCTTAGGTCCGGGATTGCTTGAGTCGGCATATCGCGCATGCTTGGCTTATGAACTTCGGAAACGCGGGTTTGAAGTGACTGAAGAACAAGCGATTCCAGTCGTCTACGATGACGTAAAGTTGGAATGCGGTTTTCGCGCGGACTTGATTGTCAACGGCAGAGTGGTCGTTGAGTTAAAAGCAAAATCCGCTATTCATCCAATCGACAAAGCACAAGTTCTATCGCATCTCAGATTAATGAATCTGCGATTGGGACTTTTGGTCAACTTCCATGAAGTCAAACTAGCCAATGGAGTTAGCCGCATCGCAAATGGCTTTTCCTGATTGCATTGGCCTCTGTGATCTCCGTGCTTCTGTGTTTCAAAAAGCCGCCTACTCCGGCACTGCGTTCGCGAAACGTTCCATCAACGAATCGATCAATGCTGAATCTCCACCAAGTTCCTTCGCCCGGTCGAAATCTTTTGTCGCCGCATCGGGATAGCCGAGTGCTCCGTACTGATAGCCGCGAAGAAGCCAAGCCGACGCGTCGTTCGGTGATTGTTTCAAGTGAGCCGATAACGATTTCATCTGCGTCACGAAATCATTCTGACCGTAAAACAGTTTGAAATTGTTCACGACCCAAGCCATCTCTGCCGGCGGTAAAATCGAGTTTGCTTTTGAAAGTGCATCCACAGACTCACCGTATTCGCCGTTGGCGAAGTGGGCCTGTGTTGCGAACAGCAGTAGCTTCCCATTGGATTCGTCTAATGATTTGGCGAGTCCAGCAAAACGTGCAGCTTGACCATAGTCGCCCGATCGGAAAGCGCGTTCTGCTTTCAAGTGCGACGTTGCGGCAAGCTGATTCGTTTCGATGATCGGAGCGAGGCCAAGTTGTTCGATCGCCTGCTTCCTTTTCGCATCGTCCGTTGGATCCTGAACGGCTGGTTTCATGGTGACTTGTTGCTGCGGCTGATTTTGATTCGCCAACTGCTGCTGCGCCAACTGTTGCTTTGCTTTCTCGAGCTCTAATTGCAGACGCAAGATTTCAACATCTTGAGCGCTGTTTGCGTTTTGGTTTGGTGCGATCGGCTGTTGATTTTGAAGTCGCTGAAATGCTTGAGCTGCAACGCTGCTTCCGATCGCATTCGAGCCAATCACGCCGCTGTTGTTGAGGTAGGATCCGTAAGTTGAATACGCGGGGTTGTAGTTGTTGAAACCCGAGTTGAAATTGTTGTAGTTATTGAATCCGGGATTGTAGCCATAGAGATAAGGATCGCGATAAATCGGTCCACCATAACCGTAGGGATAGGCAGCAACGCCATAAGGCACGATCGGAACGTAATGCCCATGGAAATGACTAGGCGAATTTCGATGACCCGTTCCATATCGTGACGACTGAAACGAATGATGGTTGAAGCCTTGGTTGCGATTGTTTTTACGGCCGCTCTGGTTGCCACGATTCTGATTTCGAGGCGGCGATGATTGAGGCCGCTGAGGATTCGAAGCCGCAGGTCTGCCATTTCCGCGACTGGACTTGCTGAAGCCGTTTGGCTTCTGAGCAAACGATGAGGCAGGATCAAAAAGAAAAACGGCGGCCACTGCAAACGCAACTAGCCACCGAGAATGATTTTTTGGAAGAAGCATCTAACTCTCCATCATTTGTTTGTCAAACTTTATTGGCCTGCGGCAGGTGTCACATCATCAGGTGCAACAACTGGAGGCAAAATTTCGAGCATCTCGACTTCAAAAACGATTGTTTGATTTGGGCCAATTGGTCCTCGGCCACTCGCTCCATAGCCCTGCTCTCCTGGAATGCTGATCTTCCACTTGCTGCCAACGGGCATCGCTTGTACCGCCGCGTTGAATCCTTCAACAAATCCACTCGCTGAATTGATAATTGGCTCGGCTTTTTTGCCCTGCGGAGGATCGATGGTTGAATCGAAAACCTTGCCATCGATAAATGTTCCGTGGTAGTTGATTTTGACCTTGTCCGTCGGCTTCGGCTTCGGGCCGGTTCCTGCGACCATGACTTCGTACTGAACGCCGCCCTCGAGTGTTTGGACGCCTTCCTTGGTTGCGTTTTTGGCCAAGTACGCTTCGCCCTCGGCTTTATTGGTCGCGGCAAGCTCCTTCATCTTCGCCATCATTTCTTTTTGGCGTTTGGCTTGGGTTGCTTGAGCCTGTTTTTGCAGCTGCATCATGACCGCACGAGCTTCGTCGAGAGAAACGCCGAGTGGTTCGCCAGCGATTGCGCGGCGAGCGCCTTCAAGTGCTTGTTCTTGATCGAGTTCGATTCCATCAGACTTCAGCTGAACGAGCATTCTTCCAAGTTGATTGTAGACGAGCACGATGCTGGCCTTTTTGATCAAGTCTTCTTCGCTCATTTCCGTCGCGACGACAGCAGGTTTTATCCCGGGCACAGCTGCTCCGTCTTGAGCAATGACTGCTGCGAATGGCGTTGCCAAGGCGACGATGCATGCCATGGAAGAGGCTACGGTCGATTTGAAAGACATGAACTACTTTCTTTGGTTTTATGGGCCTGATGGCCGTGTCGAATAAGAGACAGAAGATTATAGGGCAATCGCATTGGCTGGGACAGTCTTTACTATCTTCACATCCCAGTGTCGTTGTATGAACTGTTCATTAAAGGTGCCTTTGACTATAAATGTGTTGGAATTATCGGCTCTGAACCTTTTTGGACTCTTGCTGTCCGACAACTTCCACTGCCAAACACAACCCGAAGCTTAAGCGAAGTGCACACAGGTTCCTCGCTCATGCTTCGAGCTAAGATTCACCGAATCGAATCGGCAAATTAACCTCCAAGAACTGACAGCGAAAACGTGCAAGATCGAAAGAAAAAAGATCAGGTCAACCAAGAAATTGCGCTGATCGTCCGTGTTCAGTTTCCGGACGATCCGGTGGAGCTGGAACCGCTCGATGAGATTCAGGGCCTTGCGGAAACTGCCGGCGCGATCGTAATGGCGGGCATTGTTCAGCGACGTGAGAAACCGGATGCGACGACTTACATCGGAAAAGGGAAAGTCGCTGAGCTAAAAGAGTTGGTGGACTTTCACGCCGCCGATGTCGTGCTGTTCGACAATAATCTTTCGCCGGCTCAAAATCGCAACCTTGAAGTTGCCCTGAAAGTAAAAGTTCTCGATCGAACCGAAGTCATCCTCGACATTTTCGCGACGCACGCCAGAACGCAAGAAGCTCGGCTGGCTGTCGAGCTGGCTCAATTGGAATACGCGTTGCCTCGACTGAAGCGAATGTGGACTCACTTGTCCCGTTTGAAAATGGGCGTTGGTATGCGCGGTCCCGGTGAAAAGCAGTTGGAGACCGACCGTCGGCTGGTTGAAAAACGAATCCACGACCTCAAAGCTGAACTCAAGAAAGTAGAACAGAGAAAAGAACGGCAAGTTCGATCTCGTAAAGGAACGATGACTGCTTCGTTGGTCGGCTATACGAACGCCGGAAAAAGTACGTTGATGAATTCGCTGACCGACGCGGACGTCCTCGCCCAGGATAAACTGTTCGCGACATTGGACACGCGGACTCGTCGCTGGCACTTGCCGCAGTGGGGGCCGATCCTATTGAGCGACACCGTTGGCTTCATTCGTGACTTACCTCACGCTTTGATCGCCAGCTTCAAGGCCACGCTTGAAGAAACACGGCAGGCGGATCTTTTGCTTCACGTTGCCGATGCGAGCAACCCAAGAGTCATTGATCAGATCATGTCAGTCTACGATGTGCTCAAGGAAATCGGTATCGAGGAAAAGGATGCGTTGCTGGTTCTGAATAAGAGCGACGCCGCGCGAGAGATGCCGCACTTCAATGCATTGCTGAATCGTTATCCGAACGCCGTTGCGGTCAGTGCCAAAACAAAAGAAGGTTTCGATCGATTGCACACGGTCGTTGGTGATGCACTAAGCCGATCGTTTCAGGATGTCGATATCGAAATGTCGGTCGGCAACGGAAAACTGTTGGCTTATCTGGCCGCCAAAGGCGAAATCGTCTCGACTCAATATCGGGAAGACGTCGTCCTAGTTCATTGTCGCATCCCGCAAAAGTACCTCGGACGAATCAACTACGACGACGCAATCGTGACGCCGCACAATGCGGCTGGCTGGATTGAGGAAAGTGGCGATCGAGATGAAGTCGAGCCTGAGGTTGCGGTTGAATCTGAAAGAGAAGCGGTCGTCCCTCCACCGGTTGACGAAACGGCGATTTCTCCGGTAGAGGCGCCTCGCGATTGATGCGAACTCTTAAAGACAAACGAGTCATCATCACCGGTGCGTCGAGCGGCATTGGCTTCGAACTGGCGAAACAGTTGGCTGCCGAGGGATGTCGTTTGATTATCAATGCTCGTCGCAAAGATCGATTGGAAGAGCTTGCTGCTGAAATCACTTCCGACGGAGGACTTTGTATTGCCGTCGAAGGCGATGTGACGGACTCCAAAGTTCGAGCCAAAATGTTGTCGGCCGCACAGGAACATTTTGCTGGCTTGGATATTCTGATCAACAACGCTGGCATCGGTGCAATGGGCCGTTTCGATGAAGCGTCGGAGGATCGACTTCGCCAGATCTTTGAAGTCAACTTTTTCGCGGTTGCGGAATTTATTCGCGAAAGTTTGCCGACGCTGAAAGCTGGGAACGAGCCCGTCATCGTGAACCTCAGCAGTGTGCTTGGCCACCGCGCTGTTCCTCTAAAAAGTGAATACTGTGCTAGTAAGTTCGCCATTCATGGACTTAGCGACGCGATTCGCGCGGAACTGTCTCGGGATGGAATCGATTTGCTTCTGGTTAGTCCAAGCACGACGGATAGCGAATTTTTTGATGCTGCGATCGATGATCCAACCAAACGCGATTGGAAAAAAGGCGGTGCGATGTCTCCTGAGGTGGTTGCTTCACGCACCATTCGCGCGATCAAAAAGCGTCGCCACGAAATCATATTGACATTTGGTGGACGGACTCTTGTTTGGCTCGATCGAATGATTCCGGGAATCGCGAATCGGATCATTGCGAAGTTTGGGCAGTAGTCGAGTTAACGCGTTTGATATTGGTCACCAATCAAAATGCCAGCGTTGCTAATTTACGAAATGTTTAGCAAAAGTTTGGATTACGAGGAAGAAGCGACGGAGAAATCTGCTTTATAGATGCAGTCCGATCACGGTCGCTGTATCCCCTCCCTCGCCAATTTCTCACCTCCCCAATCCACTACTCTTAGACCCACAGCAATGCTCATGGATGTTTTCTCTGCGCTTAATCTGCGCCTGTTCTGCACGTTTCACCGAACCAATTGTCGATCTCTTACGGTTGATCGGTAGCAGCCCACGTCTTTGAAGTGCCCGACCAACAATTGACCCATTCTGAATGGTCCATTGGGTTGATTGGCGTGTTATGGACCAACATTGCTTGCAGCGATCGCGGCAAGCGTATTTCTTGTTTAAAGGATTTTTTTATGCGACTCAAGTTAATTCCCGTTTCATCGATAGCGGCTATTTTACTGCTTTGCTTCTGCGGTATCGCCACGGCCCAACAGCAAATTGCGTGGGGTGATTTCTCCGGGATCACCAACCCTGCCGGTGGATCGGCCGGGCCTTTTCAGGTAGATAACGCTGTAGGCGGTGGTACGATGACGTTCGACGTCACGTTCAGCCAGTGGGATACCGCTGGTGACACTTCAAACTATTTTGCATCCGGCGGGACAACCAACGATGCGTATTCGTGGGACGACAGCGGTGCTACTTCGTTGATTGGGTTTGGAGATTCTGCCTACTCAGTCTTCTTCGACAACATCTCATCTGGAGATGGCAGTCTGTATCTTGCGGCAGGAGCACTCGAAGACGATAACGTACTCACAATCTCGGCATTTAATTCCGTTGGCGGCGCGTTATCTCTGGTAGGCACTCAGCTTGTCGGCGAGTGGGAAACACTTGGCGGTGGCGGAGTTGCAACGTGGAACCCGACCGCAACTGGTGGCTCTCTGAGTACTCCCGGTGGCGGCAGTTCTGGATTGAGTACGATTATCAACTTGTCGGATTTGGATATTTCCCGATTGGAATTTTCGTACGCGTCTGCCAGTGGAGGAACCGTGCGAACAGGCGACCGATGGCATGTTGATATCGCGGCCAACGCCGTCGCCGCAGTACCTGAACCTAGCTCAGGTTTGCTACTGGCTTCCCTCGCTGGACTTGTGTTTGTTCCGAGAAGACGAACGTAGTCGTTGTGAATTTTGTTAAGTGGAAAAGTCTCTCAACCATTTGGTTCGAGAGGCTTTCGCTTTTGTGTACTTCGTTGTGCACCAAGTGTTACGATTCAAGCACCAAGTTGTCGCGATGGATTAGTGAACTTCTGGCGCTTGGACCGAGCCGTCTTGAAATTTCAGCACTCTTGCATCCGATGATCGAGGTGGCATCGCTGCTATCGTATTCGACCAAGCCTCTGCCAACGGCATGTCCGTTGGGGCCAAGGATTTCTACCGTGTCGCCGCGTTGAAACTCTCCTTCAATTTTCGTGACGCCGGCCGGAAGCAAGCTCTTGCCGCCTTCGAGCGCGATTAAAGCACCCGCGTCGATCGTGATCTGTCCGTTGACTTCCAGTCCGCCCGCAATCCACTTTTTACGTTCGTTAATTGAATTCGGATTCGGGTCGAACCAAGTGCCGACTCCCGTTTCGGCGAGCCGCTGAACCGGATGTAGATGTTTGCCCGATGCAATCACCATCGCGGTCCCTGAAGAGGTCGCGATCCGTGCCGCGTCGATCTTCGTTTTCATTCCACCGCGCGAGTGAATTGAGGCCGCATCGCCGGCCATCGATTCTATTTCGGAATCGATTGTTTTGACTCGCGGAATTAATTTTGCATTCGGATTGTCGACCGGCGGAGCATCGTAGAGTCCGTCAATGTCAGAAAAAAGTATCAGTAAGTCCGCACTGCACATGGTCGCGACACGCGCTGCAAGTCGATCGTTATCGCCGTATCGAATCTCTGACGTCGCCACGGAGTCATTTTCATTGATGATCGGAATCGCTTTCCACTGAAGAGCCGTCGCGATCGTGTTACGAGCGTTCAAATATCGACGACGTTGTTCCGTGTCACCAATCGTCAGCAGGATTTGAGCCGCAACAAGTGAGTGAGCTTTCAAGGTTTGGCTGAAGATTTGAGAAAGTGCAATTTGACCAATCGCGGCGGCGGCTTGGTTTTCTTCTAGCTTCAGGAAGCCCTCACGGATTTCGATTTGCTTGTCCAGCAACTCGCGACGCCCCAAAGCAATCGCACCGGAGGAGACGATCAGGACTTCTTTGCCCTGACTTGCCAGATTTGCCACATCGTTTAGTAAGCTGTCTAGCCAAGAATTTCGCAGTCCGGACTCAGGATCGACAAGCAACGACGAGCCTATCTTGATGACGATGCGGTCAAATTTGGAAACGTGATCTTTCATTCGTCGTTTTTGTGTCGAACTGATAAAGGAGGTCGAGCCAATAGTTGTTATAGTTGAAGAGTCGTCACTTCAGATGCGGAGAACTCAAGTGCAAGTCCCACACGCACAACGCGAAAAAATTCTCGAACTCCTTGAACATGAAGGAGGCGTGACGGAGGAATCGGTTCGCAAAGTCGCAGCAGAAACTGGCGTTCCAGAGGCCGACATTTGGGGCGCCGGCATGTTTTATACCTTGATTGACCGGCCCGGGAAACGGGTTCGAGTTTGTGACGGGTTGTCGTGTCAAATGGCCGGAGCGGATGACATCGCCAAACAGATCGAATCAGCCGGCCGCGAATGTGAACGAGTCAGCTGCCTTGGGCAGTGCGATCTGGCTCCGGCGTCGCTCGACGAAGAAATGGAGCTGGTGACCTACGCTGAAGTCAAAACTTCGGTCACACCGGCGAACGATGAATTGGCCCTGAACCTCGCCGGTCCGGTTGACTTGAGCTATTCCGCTTTGGCGAAAGCTCGCAAGATGGGATCAGAAGCAGTCATTGAGCAGATCAAGGAAGCTGGCTTGCAAGGTCGAGGCGGTGCTGGGTTTCCGGCTCACTTCAAGTGGACCTCTGTGAATAGTCAGGCTGAAACGGAACGCTACGTCATATGTAATGCTGACGAAGCTGAACCCGGCACGTTCAAGGATCGTGAAACAATCTTGCGGCAGCCGCACAAGATTTTGGAAGGGCTTGCGATCGCAGCGGCGACCATCGAGACCAAGTCAATCTACCTATACATCCGTGGCGAGTACACGAACGAGTATCGTGCTTTGGAAAAAGCGATTTCCGAAGCAAAGGATGATCAGCTTTCTGAATTTGAAATCGAAATCATCAAAGGCCACGGAGCCTATATCTGCGGTGAAGAAACCGCGATGCTTGAGTCAATGGAAGGCCGACGAGGAATGCCTCGTTTGAAACCGCCCTACCCGACCGAAGCTGGCTTCCGCGGGAAACCGTCATTGATTCACAACGTGGAAACGATCGCCTGTGTTCCTTCGATTGTGCACCGCGGCGGTGAGTGGTTCAAGTCGCTCGGCCGAACCGAAGCTGGTTCGAAACTGTATTGCATCTCCGGTCACGTGAACCAGCCGGGCGTTTTCGAATTGCCGTTGGGCGTGACGCTGGACGAACTTGTTGAAGCGGCCGGTGGATACCTTGGGAATCCAATCGCATTTTCACCCGGCGGTGCATCGAGCGGATTTTTGCCGATCGAACAACGTACTCTTCCTTTGGACTATAAGAACCTTGCAGACGTTGGTTCGATGATGGGTAGTGCTGGCGTGGTTGTGATCAACGACACGGTGGACATGAGAATGGCAGCCAAGTGGCAGCTTGAATTTTTCGAACGCGAAAGCTGTGGCCAATGTGCTCCGTGTCGTATTGGAACGCGATACTTGCGGCGACAGACGGACAAGTTCATTCAGATCGGAGATGCTTCGGCGTTAGAACACGCTGAGGATGTCGGCTGGGAGATGGAAGAAGGTTCAATTTGTGGGCTCGGAATGGTGGCTGCGAAGCCACTTGAGTCAGCAAGGAAGTATTTTCCAGAGGCCTTTTAAAAAATGTAGTGATGACGATTGTCGAAATGCCCTGTGCTGATCAAGGTGATTTCAAATTCGCTTGGCAATTGCCAGCCTTCAGCCGTACAATATAACAAACCGGTACTTCGTTCGACTTCCCACCACTTCGAGTCACGATCTATGAGCCGCAAAAAACGTAACAGTCTTTCCTTCGCGAACTCGCGCTACGAAACTCTTGAGCCTAGGCAATTGCTGGCCACCTGTGATACGCCGCTAGTGAATCTCAATCACGGTGTCGCCGTTTCCGATGACGCCACAGGCATCGGATACATGTTGTATTCCGAGGAGCGTGTTCAGGAACGGTTCGCCGGAATCGCAGCCGACAATGCCGATCACTTTATCGCAGTACGGCTCGATGGGGTTCAGTGGCAATACAACAACGACGTCGGTTGGGTTGACTTCTCGCCCCATCACAACGACCGACTTGCGGCTGAAGTTTTCTTTGAGTCTGACCGGGTCGCAAACACCGTCACTTACGGTCCGATAAATGTTGAAGGCATCTCGCAGGCGGGCTCGGACGATCTCGTTTTTGTTGGCGATCGATTTGGCGGATCTGAGGACGAAGGCGAGTACGAGATTTTTGGATCTTGTATCGGAGCTTATCCGTCGCCCATCGACTTCGAGATTTCAGCCGAAACCAAATTGCAATACGTTCAATTAGCCACCCTGCATTACGAGTCGATGACGATGCAGTTCCCCGACCTCGCAATTTTCGATGATACAGGTTCACCGCTGCTTAGTTGGCGAGTTCAAATGTTGCCGCATCTTGGTCTGCATGAATTGCATGCTCAGTTTAATTTGGAGGAAGCGTGGGACAGTCCACACAATCTGAGTTTGCTGGATCAAATGCCGGATGTATTCAAAAGCCCTAACTTTGATTCGCCCACGAAGACCGTCTTTCAAGCCGTCGGCGGTGAGGGCACTGTGTTCCCTTTGACCAGCGAGAGAATCGGTTTTGGACAAATACTCGACGGCAGTGCGAACACGCTGCAGTTGGTCGAAACGAATGCGGAACTGGCTGTGGAGTGGACTAGGCCGGTTGATTGGTACTTCAATGAAAATGATCCGCTGGCTGGGCTGGGCGAGATATCTCAGGAGGGTTTCGCGGGAGTCACGGCGAGTGGGAATGCTTATACGGTTAGCGCTGACGTTGATCCGGAAAATTTCACGAACTTCGTGATGATTGCCGACGGTAATGTTGTGGATCTTTTTGAGTTTGATCCTCAATTCGCGGAGGATGAGGACCACGTTAGTACTTCGCTGCGGAATGTGGCGTTGGCGGCACTTAATTTCGAAAGTGCCTATATGCGATTTCCCCGGCATGCGATTTATGATGAAACTGGAACGACACCGCTGCTGAGTTGGCGAGTCCAGATTTTGCCCTTTATCGAGCAGAACAATCTCTACCAAATGTTCAACTTGGACGAACCGTGGGACAGTCCTCACAATCTTTCACTGTTGCCATTGATGCCGCAATTTTTCGCGCATTCGGATGTGTCGACGGATGGGATGACGAACCTGCTTGGCGTGTCTGGCGAAAACACCATTTTTGAAATCACAAGTCAAGGGAACATTGGATTCGGCTCGATCACTGACGGTTCGAGCAACACGCTGATGTTTGTCGAAGGGGATCCATCGCAGGCTGTTGAATGGACGCGGCCGCTCGACCTAGAATTTGATCCTGCAAACCCGTCGGCTGGATTGAAAGGTACTGACGACGGTGGGTTTTGGGGAGCCTTTGCCGATGGTTCGGTGCACTTTGTTCCTGATACCGAACCCGATTCCAACATTGCCAACATGTTGCAGAGGAACGATGGGCAATTCGTTGACTTGAGCGAGATCAAGCCTGCCAGCGAAAGTTCAGTGCTTGCGCAAAACAACCTGCGTCAGCTGGCGTTGGGTGCCCTCAACTACGAATCCGCTCACATGCGTTTCCCGGCTCACGCAATTTATGACGACGCTGAAACGACACCGCTGTTGAGTTGGCGAGTCGCTATTTTGCCATTTATTGACCAGAACCAACTCTACAGTATGTTTCGCCTCGATGAGCCTTGGAATAGCCCTCACAATCTGTCGCTGCTGCCGCTGATGCCTCAAGTTTTTGCGGATTCGGGAGTGAATAATGCCGCGGGCTTGACTAACATCCTCGCACTCAACGGCGAAAATACGATGTTCCCCACCGATGACCGCGGGACGTCTTTCGGGGCGACCGTTGACGGGAGTTCGAACACGATTTTGTTTGTCAAAGCGAATGATGATCGAGCTGTTGAATGGACGCGTCCTGCCGATATTTCTTTTGATCCAGCTAACCCTTGGGACGGGTTGGACAACGCAATGGCCAGTGGATTTCATGCGGTGTTTGCAGACGGTTCGACTCACGTGCTGCACAGTGCTCTTGACGACGAAACGATTGCTAACTTGGCACAGCGGAACGATGGAATGGTTGTGGATCCGTCTTTTCGAGCCAATGCAGGTCTCTACGCTGCCGGTCGCACCAACCTATTAAACAATTTTCGATTGATTGCACTAGGATCTCTAAACTACGAATCGGCCCACATGGAGTTTCCTCCGCATGCCATCTATGACGTTGATGGGAATTCGCCGCTGTTGAGTTGGCGAGTTCGGATTCTGCCGTTTTTGGAACAGGGCAACCTTTACAGCCAGTTTCATTTCGATGAGCCGTGGGATAGTCCGCACAACCTTTCGTTGCTTCCGTTGATGCCCGACTTTTATGCCCATCCTCTGATCGAGGACGGCATGACGTTGGTGCAAGCCGTCACTGGACCGGGAACGATTTTTCCGCTTGAAGATCGCGGAACCAGATTTGGCCAAATTACTGATGGCTCATCCAACACATTGTTGTTCGTCCAAGCTAATTTGGATCGCGCCGTGCCTTGGACCGCACCGGACGATTTGTACTACGATCCCGATGCGCCCAATGCTGACCCTAGCGATGGAATTGGTGATAGTTACTTTGGGTTGGGAACGGTTGGTGTCCTTGCCGACGGTTCCTCGCACTTTTTTAGTGAGTGCTTGTCGGATGAGTCTTGGCACCGACTAATTCAGAAAGGGGACGGTGAGAACGGGCCGTTTAAGCAGTCAAATTTTGGTTGCAATGGAGGCACCGTTGAGCCTCGCCCTTCGGTCGGAAGCATTGATTTGAATGCGGGCGAAGCACAGAACTCGATCGTTAGTGAACTTTCTCTGACGTTTGATGGTTCGGTTGATTTCGAACCCGATGCCTTTAGTATTGTTCAACGCAGCGACGGTGATGGAAATGTAACTGCTGTCCCAGTCATGGCCAGCTTTACTTGCTCGGTAGTCGACGATAGCACCGTGGTCAATATTACTTTCGATAGTCACGTTCGCAATAACTCCGGTGCCCTCGAAGACGGGAACTATCAGTTGCATGTCGATGGATCTAAAGTCTTCCGCTCGGGAACTGACTTGGCTCTGGGAACCGATGTCGTTTTTGGCGACACCGAAGGCGACGGATTCTTTTCGCTCTACGGTGATACGACTGGAGATCGAAGCGTCAATGTCTTTGATTTGTTGGATTTCAGACGGGCATGGCAGACTTCGGCTGGCGCGGCAGAATTTGACCCGGCTCTGGATTACAACGATGACGGAACCATCAACGTGTTTGACCTTTTGCAATTTCGCAAAAACTATCAGGATACACTGGCATTTGTTTAAGACGATGACGGCACATCCACCATCACGACGCGAAATATGAACGCAACGAACAACGAAAAATTCACGATTCGAATCAATGGTAGCGAGTGCATCGCGTTCACCGGCGAGACAGTTGTCGAAGTCGCGAATCGCGCTGGCATCAACATCCCCACGCTCTGCCACGATCCGCGGCTTGAACCCGTTGGTGCGTGTCGCGTGTGTTTGGTGGAAGTCGAAGGTCAGCGTCGGATGCAGCCCGGTTGCGCTTGGAAAGTCCATCCGGGAATGGTCGTGACGACTGAAAGCGATCGCATCGAGAAACATCGCACCGTGCTGTACAGTTTGTACGCTGCTGACCATGAAGTTGATTCCAACGGCAAGCCGATCGAAACTGCGAACGTTAATGAACTGAAACAGCTTTGTGAAACGGTAACAACGCTTCCGCTTGAAGCAGTGGATGCACCGCGTGCGGCCCGACCGGCGGATGACAATCCATACATCGAATTTAATCCGGACCTCTGCATTTTGTGCGCTCGCTGCACGCGATATTGCGATGAAGTTGAAGCTGTCAACGCGATCACCCTTTCTGGTCGCGGCAGCGAAACAACGATCGCAACCGCTGGCCAACGAAGCTTGATCGACACCAGCTGCGAATTGTGCGGCGGATGTATTGATACTTGCCCTACAGGCGCACTGATCGAAAAGAAAGCTCCGAAAAATCTTGTACAGCTTGGTAGTGATAAGATTCGCTCAACTTGCAACTTCTGTGGTGTTGGTTGTCAGCTCGATTTGCATATTAGTAACGAACGTGTTGTCAAAGTTACCAGCCCTGCCCCGGGTGAAACGCTCAACGATGGAAATCTGTGCGTCAAAGGACGTTTTGCATACGATTTCATTCATCACCAGGATCGCATTACCGAACCGTTAATTCGTGACGCAAACGGTGAACTTCAACCAGCGACTTGGGAAGAAGCGATTGAGGCCACTGCAAAAGGGTTGTTGAAGGTCAAGGAAAGACACGGAGCTGATTCTTTAGGCTTTATTTCTTCATCACGCTGTACGGGCGAAGAAAACTACTTGATGCAAAAACTCTCCCGGGCCGTTTTCGGGACGAACAACATTCATCAGTGTGCCGCCACCTGACATGCTCCCACCGTCGCCGGTCTGGTGACTATGTTTGGTGCGGGTGCGATGACCAACGCGATCG
>CAZORS010000123.1:0-16808 GCA_964582025.1 uncultured Pirellulaceae bacterium
TGTCGACCAGCAAAAATACACGCTTAGGTGAAGATGACGGGGCAAATCTGAAAAATCGTCCTGGATAAAGGAAACCGGTGAGGAAAGAAGTCCGTTTGTTCGGCTGATGACGATTGCGTTATCGATTTGGGCAGATGAGAGCGGGAAAACGGGTTTAGGGGCTCCTCACGGAACTCAATGGCCAATCAGCGTCTAGGAATTTCTTCATGCCGTAGAGCTTACCCCGATAGGGGCTTGAAGCTTGTAGCCGTGGGTTGAGCGCAGCGAGACTCACGGAAAAAGGTGATTAATTCATCGACGCAGAAAGGGGCGCAGCCTGTCCTGTTTTAGGGTCCTGCCTTAGGGCATTTCACCCTCCCCGTCGCTTAGGCTCCGACCCTCCCAAAGCATTGGTGTCTACACAAGTAATTAATTGGCTCCCCTCCCCGCGAATTCGGTCAACATTTGATCTTGAAGCTTGGCTTTTAGGTCCGAATTCACGGGGCGAGGGGAGCCAATTTTTCGTCGTTCAAAATTGTGTAGACACCAATGCTCCCAAAGGGAGGGTGATGTTGGGGCGTTCGAAAGCAACAGTTACTTTTGCGTTCGATTTGGTCGTCGAGCGGCCGCGATTCGTTCCGGTGATAAAGAAGCGAAGAAAGTGTGACGCCCAGGAGCCGGCTCAATCGTAATGTCCTTGCCAAACGATTCCTTGATTCGATCGATGTTCGAATCCGAAGCAACGATCGTCGCCTGAGGTTGTTGCAAGAGTGTGGTTTCCATGTCTGACAAGGATTCTTCGTCGATCTTGACAATGCTTTTGCCGGGCAAGTAGAGATCTGAACCAAACGCGTCTCGCCCGAAGTAGATGATGGGAATGGATTGTCGGTTCTGCCCATGTCGACTCAATGAGCTCAAGATGGAGCGATCCTTGGCGATCGTTGGCACCAGATAATTTACTCCAAGGAATACAAATAGCAGGCCGATCGCGGCAGTTGCGATCCACGATGTGTTTCGTTTCGTAGAACGCTTGATCGAGTAGCGAACCGCCAATGCGACGCTGACAATGACGACGCCGGACAGCACCACGGAGGCTTGATCGTTTTGGAATTGATACATGATCAGCGCGGAAACGATCATCGACAGGATGGATACTCCGATCGCGATTCGCTTTGGTAGGCGATCAAAGCGGCTTCGCAATGATGTGGCGTGTCTTAATTCGAGGTTGAAAACAACACCCGTCAACAGTGCAACAAAGGGGAAGGCCGGCAATATGTAGGCTGGGAGTTTGCAATGTGACAGAGAGAAAAAACCGACGATCCAAAATGCGGAAATTGCCAAAAGCCCATGGGCCGGCAAACGGCGCATGCGATATTTTTGCTTGCTGGACAGGATGAATTGAATCGCTCGCGGCAGCAGGATGGACGCCGGAAACATGAACAACCATAGTATCGGCAGGTAGTACCAAAAAGGTTCCTGATGGTTGAAGGCATCTGAGAATCTGAGTACGTGATGTTTCCAAAGGAAGTAGGACACGAATTCCGGACTGCGAACGGATGTAGCGATGAACCAAGGAGCGGCAATGATTACGGCTGGGATGAGAACAAATTTCGCCGCGGCCGTAACCGACCGCCTCGACACCTGACGGTTGAGAAACATCCAAACAAACAGCGGAGGCACCGTCAGTACCAAACAAATTGGACCTTTGGCAAGGATGCCCAGCGCCAATGCGATGCCCGAAGTAACTAGCCATCGGTGGCTAAACTTTCGATTGCCCTGCGTCGAAACTCCGACCGCGACGCCCAGTGTCACGACCGTCGTAAAGAGTGTCAGCAATGCATCCATGGTGACGTAGCGAGCTTGGAATGTGAATCCCCAAGCCAAAAGCATCGCGACGGCTGCAAACGCTGCCGCTCGAAAACCAACTAGCTTCGATCCTGCTGCGATCATGAATCCCAACAAGACTAGGCTGCTCAAAATAGATGGTAGCCGCGTAGTAAACTCGCTGACGCCAAGGCAGCGGTAGCTAACTGCGGTCATCCAAGCGAGTAGTGGAGGTTTGTCCCAGTACGGTTCACCTTCGAGCGAAAGTGAAATCCAGTTGCCTGATTCCACAATGTTCATTGCCAGCTGTGCGTTGCGAGTTTCGTCCGGTTCGAATAGCGGATAGTTACTGTTCGCAAACAGGATGAGCGCGGCCAGCAATAGAATTACAGCCGTCGCGGCAGTGTGTTTCCAGGGCGATATCGAATGGCTGGACTTGGACGGGCGAGCTGGAAATGCGAGGTCGCTGAACCAGAACTGAAGGTTCCTTCCAATTGAACGTTTGATGGATTTCGATTTTGGGAAATGCGGTTCAGCCGAGTTTGTTTTCGTCCATTGAGTCTTCGGTTGGCGAGACTGGCAAGTGTATTGTTCGACTCGAAAGCCCTTAAGTCTTGCGACGGAAAGCAGTTGCGATACTGAGTCGGCGAATTGGTGATCGAGCCGATGGAGATTGATTTTGGAAAGTTGCGACTTCGGGCACGTGACAAACCCTGGCGCAAGTCGATTCTTTCGCACGCCGAGCAAAGCTCGGACTACCAGACAGTAAAACCACGCAAGAATTCTTCTGGATCCCGGGGCACGTGTGGGTCGAAAGCTCCACGACCGAAAGGCTTCCGTGTTGCAGGATGGATTCCCAATATTCCAGTGGGCTTCATCGAATTCATAGACCGCATCGATGATCGCGACCCGTTCAAATTTTGCGGTACGGACGGCAATGTCCAGACTCTGCACGGAATGCGTTTGCTGCGCTTCGGACAACGGAGTAAGGCGAGGGCCTTCCGCAGAAACAACAATAAACTCGGTTGGAGTGTTCTGACTCTGAAAATACGATCTAGCATCTCCGATTAGTTTTCCCTGATGGGCAGCATCTTCAAACAGAATGACAGAAACGCCTAGGAATCTTTCATCGACTGGCTCGGGCGCGTCGTCTTCGCTGACGGGAGTTAGATTTTCAGGAGTTTGCACTTTGGTTCTACGTCTGCCGGGTGGAGTCGGAACTCGGAGATGGCGGACATTAGATTTGTCTGCAAGCAGTGTCAATTGCAGTCAGACTGAATGCGGCAGGTAGGTCAAATGCGCGTTTTGGGGTGAGGTGGGCGTCGGCTGAAGTGTTGAGTGTGAACCATCACTTCCACGCAAACTCACTGCCCGTCAAACGCTCGAAGGCGTCGACATATTTGGCTCGAGTTTTATCAACGATCTCGGCGGGAAGTTCGGGGGCCGAACTGTTTTTGTCCCAAGACGTCGTTTCCAGATACTCGCGAACGAATTGCTTATCGAAAGACGGTTGATTTTCTCCAGGGCGATATTGATCCGCTGGCCAGAATCGCGAGCTGTCTGGAGTAAGCACTTCATCGATTAGGATTAGCTTTTCCTCGAACCAGCCCCACTCCAGTTTCGTGTCGGCAAGGATAATGCCGCAGCTTTTCGCATGGGCCAGACCCTTTTGATAGACTTGGACGCTTTTGTCTTTGAGCTCATTTGCGACGTCAGGCCCGACCGACTTTTCCATGACTTCAAACGAAATGTTTTCGTCATGCCCAGCGTCTGCTTTGGTGGCGGGAGTGAATAGCGGTTCATCAAACGCCGCACAATTAGGCAGCCCAGGTGAAAGCTGGATGCCGCAGACCTCTCCGGTTGCTTGATAGTCTCGCCAGCCAGATCCAACGAGGTATCCCCGAATGACGCATTCGATGGGAACGACTTTGCATTTTTTGACCACCATGGACCGACCGGCCAAATCGTCTGAGCTCAATCCAGCTGGAATTTCGATGTCCGTGAGGTCTTCAGTGATGAAGTGGTTTTCGATTCCCAGTAGCTCAAACCAAAACTTGCTGATTTGCGTCAGGACTCGACCTTTGTCAGGAATCGGTGTCGGGAATACCCAATCGAACGCACTTATCCGGTCACTGGCGACCATCAAGTAATAATCACCGACGTCGTAAACGTCTCGAACTTTGCCCTGTCGAATAAGCGTCATCAGAATCTATGCAAATCTGGGTAAGAAAGTACCAGTAACACGATAACGGCATCACCTGCAAATCAAAAGCCGGTGTGGTAGAATTCGGCTTGTAGCATCGATGTGCTTTCCTACTTCCCGATATTGCCGCAGCGACTGACGAATAATGGGCGAATTCAGATTCCGGCTTCCTGCTGATTGGAAGCCGACGACCAGCCAGGCAAAGTCAATCCACGTCATCGGTCTTGATGGGGTTCCGTCCCCATGTCGCGTCACTGCCGATGATGGTTTTCTGACGATCGCGCGGAATCGAGACGAATCTGGCAAAGTATTCGTCGCTTTTCCATTCGAGAAATTTGGTGAGCTCACCGTTGGCACCGGAACGCTACCTGAATCGTCAGTGCCCTATCAGCTTGTGATCGAGCTCGCTCGAGGAACTTTGAACCGATTGCGGAATCAAATTTCGATCTGGCAAGAAGGTGGTTTAGAGATTTCAGAGGAGGTCGGCCAGCAAGTCAATGAAGCAACTCGCTTGTTGAGCGAAGCGATTATGCGAACGGATCCGGTGCTTTCCGATGAAGGTGCCAACGATGCGTTGCGAATCGCGATGGAAGCCAACGTCGGTGTGAGCCGGTTGTTCGGCCATAAAGTTTCGCAATTTCGGGCCACTCAGCCTGACATGCCACGTTTCTGGTTCGCCAATTCTGTAGGAGCCAAAGAAGTCGCCGCTGACCAGTGTGCCGCGGATCCATTCCACTTAGTCCAAGCGCTTCCGGAGCAGGCTGAAGCTGCGGCGGCGGCTGGGAATAAGCGAATGATTGTGGGCCCATTTTTGGATGCCAGCCCGGGAGGAATGAAAGACGAGATCGTCGAGTTGGATGACTTTTTCGCGAGGCGAGATTTCATCCTGAATCGATGTCGAAAAGCTGTTCGGAATTTGAGCCCAACGAGTTCGCTGCTGCACGTGGTCAGTGGGCTTAACGGTATGGGCCACCGACACTTGAGCTATCCTCAGCAAACTCAGATCACCAGCGACATGCTGAACTTGATCGATGAGAGCCAAATTGATGTGCCGATGATGGTCAGTTTTGACTACCCGTGGGCCGAGCGGCTGGCTTCGGCAGTTGGTGGCGCTCATCCTTTGCAGATCGCGGATTCACTCTTGCGGCAAGGCGTCTCAATAAACTTTATTGGTTTGGACATCAATTTGGATTATTGGCCCTGCGGAAGCGTCGTGCGGGATCCGCTTCAATGGATTGACATGATCGATGTTTGGTCGCAACTGGGACTTCCATTGATCTTGTGTTTTCGCATGCCAACGATGGCCAAGGAGCAAATTCCACGTTCGGGGCAATTGTTCAATGAAGTTCGTAGCGCGCTTTCTGATGAACAGCGTTTGTCGATGCTGGAAACGCTGCTGCCGATGATGGTTGCCAGACCAGGAGTTCATGGATTCATTTGGCGACAGTGGAGTGACTCCGACGATCCTCGTTTTCCGGGAGCCGGACTGGTGACCGAATCTGGCCAAGAGAAGCCCGTGATGGATTTGCTCAAAAGCGTGACCCAAGGCATCAGTGCGTCGTAGTGTGGGGTAGGATTTTATCCTACCAAGCAGAACGGTAATTGCACTTAACTGGCTTCTTTGCCAACGCAGACCATGCAAATGTCGTCAATCGGTTGGCGAAAGCCCATGTGTTCGTTCACCAATTTGCAAATGTTGGCGCCAATGCCTTTCGGCGTTTTGATCTGGCACTGCTTCAGTTCATCAATGATGGCCTCTGATGACAACTGTTCATCTTGCTCATTCATAGCTTCATTGATGCCGTCGGTGTACATGACCGCAACGTCTCCCGGCATCAGAGTCGTTGTGAAACATTCGTACTGATAGCCGTTCAGAATTCCTAGGGGCACACCGGACTCTTCGGTAGCAACGGTTTCGACGGAGCCATCATTACGCCGAATGATCGGAGGCATGTGACCTGCGTTGACGATTGAAAGCGAATCGGTACGTTTGTCCAGCAGACATAACGCCAAGGTAACGAACCGGTCGAGGTGCATGTTGGAAAGACTCTGGTTCATCAGATTGACAGCTTCTACTGCCGAACCCGAAGTCGCCAGTGCGAAACGAGCTTCTGCGGAAACCTTGGCCATCAGCATGGCGGCCGCGATGCCATGACCGACCACGTCCGCGATGACAATGCCCAGTCGATTTTCGTCCAGTGGTAGATAGTCGAAATAGTCACCTCCGACTTGCTGCATGGGACGATACCACGAATAAAAATCATAGCTCTCCAGCTCCGGAGCACGCTGCGGCAAAAATCGCTGTTGCAACTCGTGGGCGAGTTCAAGGTCGGCTTTGAGAGCATTGTTTTGCTGTGCCTGCTCGAATAGATCTGCTTTTTGTATCGCCAAAGAAGCTTGCATCGCGATCGTGACCAGCGTTTCGACATCTTCTTCCTTGAACACAATCGAACGGCGCAATGAATCGAGTTGTACGACACCAATCGATTCGTCCTTACTGTTGATCAGCGGAGCACACATGATCGATCGGATGCGAAAGTCAAAAACGCTTTGGCTGGTGTCAAAACGATCATCCTTTCCTGCATCGCGAGAAAGGATCGGCTGTTTCGATTCCATCACTTGGTGGCAAATCGTACGGCTGATGCGAATCTCTTCATCGTCCTGTTCGTAACGCGTTTTGAATCCGAGCGGTTTTAATGCTCCGTTGGCATCCTTGAGCATGATGAAACCGCGATCGGCTTCACTAAAGAGCTCAAACAAAAAGTCCAAAATCTTAGAGAGCATCTCATCGCGTCCAATGGCTTCACTGAGAGCATGCGTGATTTTGGTAATGGCATTTAGTTTGTCCTCGGCGTCGACCTTGGTGGTGTTCACTGTCTGGTGAGAAGGCGGTGCCAGTGCCGACATAACATGTGATTCGGAATCGTCAGCAAGGATGACGGAACTTCGCCGAGGGAGCAGCTTCTTTTCGTAGTTCCACTCTTCGAGCGTTTTGCGTTCACCGTCGACGACGCTGTCTCCAACATGAAAGTTGAACGAAATGTCGCAAATTTTGATGATGGCACCGTCAAACAGGCGGGTCTGCTTCTGAATGGTTTGCCCATTCAAATAAGTGCCGTTGCGGCTTTCAAGATCCTCAATAAACCAGACGCCATCGGCATTGGTCACGCGAGCATGGTGACGGCTCACCGAGCCATCATCAATTTGAATGGAACATTCGGGATGCCGACCAATGATGACCGGATCTTCGGAAAGCCGAAAGTTCTTTTTGATTACCGAATCATCGGAAGATGACAGGACGGCCATCAATGTACCCATCGTGTGAAATTGTGTGACAGGAAGTCTATGCTCATCTTATGCACGATACCGCAATCGTGCCACTTATCTAGGGACGCAACAAAATTAACCTAAGCGGTTCTCACATTTTAGCGGGCGAGCGAATCGAATCGATGATTCACTTTCCCCATTTTTTAGCCAAGGAGCAAGCATGGTCCAAGCACCAATCAGAATCATGATGGATCCGCCAAATCCAAGCGTCTTTCGGGCAGCAGTACGTCCACGATTCGTTTCGATCTGGCGAATGAGAAAGTTTTCGAACCACCAGCCTTGATTTAGCAAGGCCACCTGGATCATCGACAGGCCTAAACCACAAGCCACGGAAGCAACAAGAAGGTCTCTAAAAAACACAGAACTGGATTCCTGAAGAAAATGCTTGAACCGATGCATTATACTTTACTGACTGCCTCAACCAACTGCGACAACTCATGATGCCAAGATTTTTCGGCACTGAAATCGACCATGAAAATTTCTCGAAAATGCCTTTCCAGTTTGTTGTTTTTCATCGCAGCCCTGTATTGTGCCAGCACCGTCGCCCAGTTGCCAAACGTTCCTTGGAAAGCGGCTCAGGAACTAACGAAGAATCAACGCAATACATTAACGTACAACGATGAAGGATTCGTGACCGGAGTCGTGATCAAAGACTTTCCCAGTGGCTTCATGATGGGGCAGCTGGAAGTGTTTTCTGAACTCGAGTCCGTTACGATCGATTCGCGATATTACTTCGAAGACTCCAAAATGGGCGGCATCCGCAAACTCAAGAATCTCAAGAAGTTTGTTCTCAAGAGATCGCGTTATGCGACCGGCACGTGCCTAGAACTACTTGCCGAGGCTCCTTTGTTGGAAACACTTGAGTTGAGAGATTGCAACGAAATCACTCGATTGCATGAGCTTTCAAGAATCCGACGGTTGAAGCATTTGACACTGGTTGCGGACGATGTCCTCTCACTGACTCCGTTGAGAGAATGTCGGAATCTCGAATCGGTTAAGCTCGGGAATAATTCCTCGATCGATGACAGTTCGATGAAAGTGCTGGGGCAAGTTCGCACGCTGAAGTCCATTGACCTTTCAAAAACGGCGGTGACGGACGAAGGGCTTGCCGAATTGGCCAAGCTGCCGAATCTCGAAGAACTCAAATTGGAAGATTGCGAAAACATTACCGGCGAAGGGTTCGAGGAATTTGCTTCGCCCCATGGGCTGAAAGAGTTGAACCTGCGAGGCGTTAGGAAGCTCAACGATGCCGGTTTGGCGGAGCTTGCGAAGTTTGAAGACCTCGAAAACTTGTTGCTGTACCAAAACGTTGCAGTTAAGCGAGATGGTTTTCGTTGCCTCAATTCGATGAAGAAACTGAAATTGCTTAGTTGCCCCGAGACCAATATTCGAGATGAACATCTTCAGGCGATGGATGGTATCCGTTCGTTGAAGGCAATTTGGCTTCCAGATTGTCCGAATATTTCTGGACGAGGCATCGATTTTTTGACACAGTCGCAAGGCGTGGTCCGCATTAAACTGAACAAGTGTCGGAAAATTGATTCTCCTGATTTGGAGGTGTTGGCAAAATTCAAGAATCTTGAGGAACTTTATATTGCCAATACAAGAATTCGTAACAACGGAATCGCGAAGCTTTGCGAATTGAAAAAACTGCAGACGCTGGATGTTTCCGGTAACCATTGGCTTGAAGACGCGGCGTTCGAAAAATTGCAGAACTCTTCCATGAGCAAATTGACGGCAACAGGACTGCCTAAGCTAACCAATGCCGCGTTTCTGTTCGCCAGCAAGATGAAGAAACTCAATAGTCTGTCCTTGACGGCGCACAAGGGAATGAACGGAGACGGTCTGAAGGCGTTTGTCGACAATCCGCGTTTGAAGTCTCTTGGTATTGATGCTCCTCAGCACCTTTCGTTAGAGGCTTGCGGATTCATTCGCCAGATTCCAAACGTCGAAGAGCTCTATTTACGCAAAGGAGAGCTGGCGATTGCTCAGTTGGAACAACTTTCTGGAATGCAGAAATTGCGGATATTGAAATACGAAGTGGTTAGCGGAAGTGAGAAGAGTGAGCAGTTGATTGCCGTGCTGAGTACGTTTCCAAATCTTGAATAGATCGTTGCTTTATCCTGTAGATGGGCACCTTGCCCGTCTGATCAAAAAGCTGATGACTCTTCATTCAAAACAGATGCGGGACGTAATTGATTTTCGTCCCGAACTCTGCATCGGACTTTCTTTCCAAGATTGCCAAGAGTTTGCCTTCCTGATTCAGCGCCGCGAGTTCTGAGTCCGATTCCGCAATTTCCCACGCTGAACAGCAGAGCCGTTTTCCGTGGCGGAGTCGTTCGATTTCCGATTCGTTTAGAGTGATCGTTGCTAAACCGGCCACCAATGACTTTGCATCGAGCAGACATTTTTGGATGTCGATTTGCTGGATCTGTTCCAGAGTGACGGCCGAAGAAATTGAGAACTCTCCAATCGCAGTTCGCTGAAGCGCGGTCATCACGGCATCAGAGCCAAAGGCTTTCGCGATATCGCGGCCCAGCGTTCGAACATAAGTGCCTTTTCCACATGTGATTTCGATCCGAAAGTCTGGGTAGTCGAAATGAAGCAATCGCAATGACTCAATCTGCACAGGCCGGGCTTTGATGTCGACCGATCTGCCAGCCCGAGCAGCTTTGTACGCCCGCTGTCCATCGACTTTCACGGCCGAGTACTGTGGCGGTGTTTGCTCTATTTCTCCAATGAATTGAGGAAGGTTCTCTTCAAGCTGGCTTTTGGTGATGAGGACTGGTTCATCGTGCGCAATGACTTCGCCAGTGATGTCTTCGGTGTCACTTGTAAGTCCCAGTCGAAAGCTACCAACATAAGTTTTCCGCTGCCGCTGTGGATATTGAATTAGCTTTGTGGCTGGTCCAACGGCGACCAGCAGAACGCCTGTTGCCATTGGGTCCAGCGTACCTGCGTGGCCAACTTTGGTCTTTCGAGGGCAGCGACGTACAATCCGATTCACGATATCTCGTGACGTTAGCCCCTTAGGCTTATTGACCACCGCCACGCCAAACAACAACTTGCTTCCTTTGATCAAAAGTAATGACTCTTCGTTTCCGTCGCGCTGAATCTACGGCGCGATTGCAAATCGATCATCTTCTGGCTGAAACTTGACCGTAGCTGACTCTTTCCCGGGTCGCAGAACCACCACTTCTTGGATCTTTTCAACCAACGCCTTCGAAATCAGTACTTCGCGAGGCCATGACTGAGCAAGGTAACCGTTGTTGCTTCCGACTTCGATCCGTCGCTGAAAATTGGGGCCTCTCAGGATTAATTGAATGCCAACGCTATTGGCGGGCAGTTCCAAGCGAACCGACTTGCCATCTGAATTTTGATTTTCCAAGAGTTTCATTTTGCCGTTGTTGACGCCGACGGCAATATCGACATCGCCGTCGCGATCAAAGTCAGCAACGGCGGCAGCATACGAAGCATTGTTGATGCTCACGCCACTCTTTTTTGGCCAAATCGGCTGGAACTTGCCTTTGGCTCGACCTTGAACAAGCAAGCTCATACCGCCATCCATGTAGCCAGTCTCTGGCTGAGAGGCGAAAAAGTTGTTGGCGAGAAAGATGTCTTCGAAACCATCCAAATCAAAGTCCGCAGCTGCTGCCGAAAACGTCGGGCTCAGCTGGACCTCCGCTTCCATCGGTTCGATACGGAACTTCGATCCTTCGTTCCACAGAATTGAAGTCCGAAGTTCGGTAACTTCGCGGAAGTCCTTTTCGTGAATCGACGGTTCATAGATGTCGGTCAGAGAGGCCATCGCAAAACCTTCAAAGTTCTCAAACTTCTTGGCAATGAATGGCATGCAATGCGAACTACAACTGCGACCACGAACCGGGTACTCGGTTTCACCTTCGTACTCGGCTTCGACCAAATCCAATGTCCCATTTGAGTCAAAGTCACCGTAATACAATCGATGGGGATGCTCTGGGGATGTGTGGTATTTCGTGTTGGTTCCTTGGTTAGTAACGATGTAGTCAAGGTCTCCATCATCATCAAAGTCGCCTCGTTCAATGCCTCGCCACCAACCCGTGACGCCATCTAGCCCAAGTTCTTTGGTGCGATTGACCAGAGTTCCGCTCTCGTTTTGGAAAACGGTCACCGGTGCCCATTCCGCTGCGACGATCAGGTCGGGCCAACCATCGCTGTCAAAGTCCGACCAAATTGCCGAATTGATGAGGCCGGCTTTCCCCAAGCCTTCGGCAACTTCATCGGTGACATCTACGAATTTTCCGTCGCGATTCTCAAGCAAAGTACTTTTGGGGGTGATTGGGTACGATCCGGGAACTGACCGCGAGCCGACGAATAAATCAAGATCTCCATCGCGATCATAGTCGCCTGCCGTAACGGTGCTGCCGCTATTGAAAAGCTGAGGAAGCGTACCCACTGGTGCCACTGAAAACTTTAATTGGCCGTTGTTGATGTAAAGCCTGTCGATTAACAGTTTGTCACCTGGATTGCACTCGTTGGATCCGCTGGCGATGTAAAGGTCGTCGTCTCCGTCTCCGTCGGCATCAAAAAATAGCACGCCCATATCTTCAAAGACGCCGTGCTGCTCCCACGGACCTTTGGCTTTTTTGAAACGCCCGCTTTCTGAGTTCACGAACAAGGTTCCCGGTTGCCCAGCCGCACCACCGCAAAACAGATCCGGCAACTGGTCTCCATTGACGTCACCCCAAGCGACGCCACCGCCAAGTTGTGAAAGCTGAAATGGCAATAGTTCTTCTCGACGATAATCATCAAACGGTCGCTCCTTATGGACGAAGTTGGCTGCTCGCTTGATTGAGTTCTCCACAAACTGAGGTCCGGGCGTGGCGCTTGGGGAGGTTTTCTCACGCTCAGTCGATTCAACGATCCGGTAGAGTTGGTTCGGCTGAAAGTTGGTGAACTGTTGGCGGGTTCCATCCGGCCAATAAACGTCAACCGCATCGATTGTCGTATCTTTTACACCAAAGTGAAGCTGCGGCGCATCCGATGAAATGTAACCACGAGTCGGCTGCAAAGTCGCGGACTGCCGCTGGTCACCTTGCAGGATTTCGATTTTGGTGCCGACGCCATAAAAATTATTGTCGTTACAACGGAACTCAAATGTGACACACGCATTTTCAGAGGCGTTGTTTCGGTAGACTAATGCCTGCTCGTAATAGTTGTTAACAACCAGATCTTGATCACCGTCATTGTCGAGGTCAGAAAAAGCGGCGCCGTGGCTAATGCCAAGGTTGTCCAAACCCCACTTCGCTGCAACATCCTCAAAATTCAGCCCGCCAAGATTCTGAAACGCGCGGTTTTTCTCTTTGCGAGGTGGCAATTGTTTGTAGTTGGGATCGTCCGGGCTAAGTCCTTTGTTGGCCGCCAATAGATCACTGTTCATGGAGTCCCTCGCGTGCCCGGTGGTCATGAACAGATCCTGCTTCCCGTCATTGTCCATGTCCACGATCCGCACGGCCCAAGTCCAGTCGGTGGATGCCAGACCCGCTTGGGCCGCAACTTCGAAGAATGATTTCGTGCCTGAATTTACAAACACGCAGTTCTTCATTGCTTGACGTGGTTTGCCCGCAGAAAGAAACCAATTGGCGCCCTGCATTTCTCCCATGTCGACTTTCTGCCTGAAGTGGGAGCTTCCTGCCATGTCGCCAACAATCAAATCCGGCATCCCGTCGCCATTAAGGTCTCCCGAATCAGCTCCCATGGAAAACCATGGTGTTCGAGTCACCGTCTTTGGCAGAACATCTTCGAATCGTCCATTGCCAAGGTTCCTGTAAAGACGGTCAGAAATTTGAAAGTCGCTGGTGACGTAGATGTCCTGCCAGCCGTCACCATCGTAGTCCAGCCATTGAACCGCGAGTCCAGGATCGAAACCCTCGATGCCAGCTTGACTGGTAAAGTTCTCAAATGTCCCGTCGCCATTGTTGCGGTAAAAAACATCCCGCTCGCCAGCGCGGACAACTTTACCGTGCAACAGAGCATAGTACTCCGAGGGAGTTACTTTTGGTTTGTCTTCCACATTTTCGTCTTGGTAGGTCAGTAGGTAGAGATCTAGGTCTCCGTCACGATCATAGTCACAAAAAGCACCCACCTTGCCGGCGCCAAAATAGTCAACACCCCGCCGCTTCGCTTGCTCCACAAACGTGCCGTCACCTTGGTTCATGTACAGCAATGTCGGGCCAAACATGTTGCATACGAACAAATCAAGGAATCCATCATTGTCGACATCAGCAAACGTTGCCCCCGAACCGTTGAAATGATTTCCGTCGACCTGTCCATTGACGCCGGCAACTTCGGTGACATCCTCGAATTTCATGTCTCCAAGGTTGCGGTATAGCCGATTGCTTACATCAGCTCCTGAAAAATAAATGTCGTTGAGCCCATCGTTGTCGAAGTCTCCTATCGCAAGACCAGAACCAGATTCGTTGTAGATGTTCTTACCTTCTGTTAAAGCATCATTCGAAAATGTGACTCCGCTTTCTGCAACGATCTCGAAAAGCTTCGATCCTTCTGCGGGGACGCTGGAGTTAAGCGGACGCGCAAATACTCCCGCTGATTCAGTCAGTTCAGAATAGCCTTCAGGCATTGCATCAAAGCCGATTGCTGCTGTCTTTCCTACTGGGTTCAGCAGCGTCTCTGTCGGCGTTGCTTCCGCTGTTTTAACTGGAGTTACTTCTGCAGCAGGTTCCCAGCACATCCAGATAGTCAAAATGCCCAACAAAAGGACAATTGGAATAAGAAACTTCATAGCGGAACTCTTGGGAATAATTTTTACAATCCAACCCATTCTAAAAAGAAACGGTTGTCGGCTTCAATTCGTTCTCTGCGGAGCTGAGGTTTCAGGATAGCCTGGCGGGCTACGGCGCCGAACGAAGGATTAATTCTCCATCCTTGGCGTCGGCAGGATCGGTTTCGGATCGCGTGCCATCGGGCCATTGCACTTCGATGCCTTCGAGCTGCTCAAGTTCGCCGCGAGTGACTCGGATGCCGTCAACCGCAGACTGCGAGAGGTAGCTTCCGCCAGCAGTAAGTTCGATGGCTCGCGATTGAGATTTGCCTTTCAGCAGGATCCGGGCACCGATGGCTTGCGCATTCCCGTCAGATCCTTCGACGCGAATCGTTAACGCGGGCTTCGCGGAACTCTCGTTACGGAACAGTCGAAAGGGCTCATCGTTGACCGCAAACATGGCGTCAGTATCGCCGTCATTGTCGAAGTCAGCCAAAGCCAATCCGTTTGCATCGCCACTAACTGAGATTCCGCTGGCCGATGGCCAGACTGAGTTTAACTGTCCGTTGCCGTCGCCTTTCATTAGCAAGCTCAAGCCGCCGTCCATGTAGCCGGTTTCTGGTTGCGAGCCGAAGAAGTTGTTGGCGATCAGCACGTCAGGGCTTCCATCTAGATCAAAGTCTTCGATCGCGACGCCATACGCAGGGCTGGACTGTGAGAGACGATCGAGGATCTCGATTTCGAAGAAACCGTCGCCGTCGTTACGCAGCACGACGGATTCCAAAATGTTGACCTCGTGGAATGGCCTTTCTTTGGTGTCGGTTTCGTAGATATCGCTCAATGACGCTTTGGAGAAATCGTGAAAGGTGGCGAACTTGTCTGCGATGAAAGGCATGCAACGTGAACTGCAACTGCGACCGCGAACCGGATACTCGGTGTCGCCCTCGAATTCAGCTTCGACAAGGTCTAGCGTTCCACTTTGATCGAAATCGTCGTAGTACAAGCGATGAGGATGTTCGACAGAGGTATGGTACTTCGTGTTGAGGCCTTGATTGGTGACGACGTAGTCGATGTCGCCATCGGAATCGATATCGCCAGATGTAATGCCGTGCCACCAACCTAGCTTTCTGTCGAGGCCGGCGTCTACCGTGGCATCTTTGAATTGACCTTGTTCATTCTGAAAGACTCGTATGGGGCCCCACTCGGGAGCGATCAGCAAGTCGATCCAACCATCGTTGTTGTAGTCGGACCAGACGGCTGAATTCACTAGGCCGCACTGTGAAATTGTTTTGGCTGATTCGCCAGAAGCTTCGGTGAACGAGCCAGAGTCATTGATCAACAGTCGGCTAGTGGGGACGATGGGATATCGGCCGGCGACCGATCGCGATCCGATGAACACGTCCAAGTCGCCATCACGATCAAAGTCCGCCGCAGCGACGATGCTGCTGCTGTCGGTCAGCGGCGGAAGGGCATCTTTTGCGTGCGTGAAACCGCCCATTCCGTCGTTGAGGTAAAGTCGGTCACGGTAAAGTTCGGAATCGGCATCGAATTCGTTGCTCCCGCTGGCAACCAACAAGTCCGAATCGCCATCTTGATCCGCGTCGAAAAATAGAATTCCCATATCTTCGCTTGCTGCGTGGTCCGACCAAGGGCCTTTCGTGGGCGCGAATGTTTTGCCGTCATTGTTGATCAGCAATTGACCGGATTGGCCAGCGGCGCCACCGCAGAACACATCTTGAAAACCGTCATTGTTGACATCGGACCAAGCCAGCGAACCACCAAGCCGCGATAGTTGATACGGCAGTAGCGGCTCGCGGGAAAAATCGTCGAAGTCATTCTCTTGGTGAGCGAATTCAACATTCACTTCATCGGTGACGTCTGCAAACACCGGTGCGGGCTTGGGGACAACGGGGCTCATGCCTTTGGTTCCCTTGCCATCGTCGATCGCGCGGTAAATGTGATTGACCGCAATGTCACGAAACTCATGCGCTGTACCGTCTGGCCACGTGACTCGCATTTGCTCAATGTTATCGTTGGAAGGCAAACCAAAATGGACTGCCATTGGGTCGGAAGAAAGGTAACCGCGGTTGGGAGTCAGGTCTCTGCGGTAGTACTTCCCGTCCTGTAACAGTTCTACTTTGCAGCCAACACCAAAGTAGTTGTTCGTGCCACTGCGGAATTGGACGATGATCCTCGCACCATCACTTGAATCGTTGCGATAGATACTGGCCTGTTCGTAGAGGTTGTTGACGATCGCGTCGAGATCGCCATCGTTGTCCAAGTCGGCGAACGCAGCAGCGTGACTGACGCCGTTGTGGTCCAGTCCCCATTGAGGGCCAATGGATTCGAACTCTAGGTCGCCTTTATTTCGAAATGCCAGATTGACGCCTTTTCGAGCAGGGATGTTGGCAAAAAATGCGCCCCATTTTTCAGGCGTCAAGTCGGGGTCGTTGCGGAGTTCCTCCATCTTCCCGAACAGGTCGCCATTCATGCTGTCGCGAGAGTGACCGTTGGTGAAGTGCACGTCCAGCAACCCATCGTTGTCCAGATCGACCATACGGATGCTCCACGTCCAGTCCGTTTTCGCCATTCCGGTGATCGCTCCGTGCTCCATGAACTTGCCGGTGCCGGAGTTGACGAAAACGCAATTCTGCATGAATTGACGCGGCTCTCCCCAAACCAGAAACCAACCGTTCTGCGCCATGTCGCCCATGT
>CAZORS010000124.1:0-16674 GCA_964582025.1 uncultured Pirellulaceae bacterium
GCCTCAGTTTCTTACGCCAGAAACGATTCCTCAAACTGAGGGCCTCAGTTTGTTACTGCATCGCAGCCCGGATCTTCTCTATCCGTTTTCGGTTCGCCCCCATGTCGGAATGTCCGACGCGGGAACTACTTCTAAAATCAATTTTGGTTCCCTGTTCGTTGAGCAAAAACTCACCATCGTCTACGAAACGGAAAAGTAGACTCGTGAATTCGTAGTGTAAATAGTTGCCGTCTTCGGTCACCAACGTAGAACGTGGAATCGCCGATTCGATCGCAGCCTTAAGTTTCTCCAGCGGTTTATCAACGCCATTGACGTCAATCGGATCGACTCTAAAAGATTCCTTATCCGTCATCGAAGAAACGCAATTGGGTGAATCAGGAACAGGAGCCAACTTTCCTCCCTGATGTCCAAGATGGGCAGGGCGAGAAGCAGTCAGCGACATCACGACTAGACCCGCCAGAAAAATCAATGAGAGCACAATGAACTTGCGAATGACTCGACCAAGAAAACTTCTTGACCTCGAATGTTTAGTTACCAAACTCTCACCAGCGGTTTCGTTCATAGTAGATACTTTTTCGCCATTGCGATCACGAACAGAATTGTGACAAACAATAGCCCCAGCAGCAGCAACGTCCAAGCCCCAGCCCCGTCGCGGTTTCGATTCGCGGTCAGCATATCGACCGAAAGAATCTCAAGCTCTTCCAACTGATCCGCTTCTGTTTCGAAGAGAGAAACTTCTGTTTGCTGGCCTCGCGGGCGTCTTTCGTCATCAAATACGACCCCCCAAACCGAAGTGCGCCTTTCGTGCGAATCACTAGAACGCAACCGGACCTCTCCGCGAAAGCGAAAAAGCTGCTGCCAACCGGGACGCTTGATCGCGTGCAACTCGACCGACTCAAGAATCGCAGATTTACCCTCGTAGCCGTTTAAATCCAACCATTCGCGTACATCACGTTCGGTAACTCGGTTTCTAATTAAACTTGGCATGTTGTAATTCAAGGGTCAAATTCGACACGTTGGAGCAACCGCTGATGCGTTTGAAATTTAACCTTCGCGGGACAAATATCCAAATACACGGCCCACTGCCTATTTGACCGTGGGAAAGCGACGTTTTCGCCATTTAAGATGTGGATTATGCGTTAGTACAACAGTTAGTAAGAAACGATTAACAATGATTCTGATTTTTACAAATTGTTAGCAGAGCTGAAATCACAGCTCAAGTGTCGAGCTGAAAGCCGAAGCGACACACCCCTTGCCAGTACAGCGGCACAATAATTAGAGCAGGTTCGTCGCCACTTTAACGAGGTCTCGACTGATGGAAAAAATTGAACTCGGCCTAGCACTGATTCGGAAGCTCGAGCAGCAAGTGCTGTGGCTTGGCAAATTCAACGATGCCAAAGAGCAGATCGATTTCGTGACCGCAAAAAGATTGGAAAAAGAGACCTTTCGAGAAGCCATTACTCGCGAAGTCGCTTGGGAATTGGAAATCGATCGGCGACGTGACTTCGTCGTCTCAAGTATGGCTCAACTGAACATCAACTTCATCACGACTCTACCTGGCAATTCTGATACGACTCAGGTTGCCGCTGCATTTTACAATGTCGAACTCTATCGCCGAGCGGTCATCGAAAAGATTGGTGAATCGCCCAAATTCGTCTGGCTGAACTCCACAGAAGTATGTGACGGAATATCGAAGGAGGGCATCAAATTGGACCCTCTTCTTGTGTTACTAAATCAGGAAGCCCACGTGATTCAACATTGGGAATCTGACGTCACAGGTGATGGATAGGCTCCGTTGACGCATTCCGCTAGCGGATTCTATTGTCGACGAAATTCAAGAATTCGCTAAAGCAGTGCTGTTTACGTGCCACTCGTGGCTTGCTACTCTTCGCCGCCCAAAATGCACAAGCGCTCGGTTTGCAGGTCGTGATATTTGCAGACCGTGAACGATGCCGATCATGGACGACGGAATGACAAACAGAACCGTATCAACTCGAATCTCCATACCGCTAACAGCGTTTTGCGTTCTTCTACTGCTCGCGTCAACCGGTTGCCAACCGCAGACGAGAACCGGCGGCGGACTTTTTGGATTCCCGAACCGCACAAACCTGAATAACAATTCCGCTTTCAACAGTTCTTCATTCAACAATCCATTTGGCGGATTCGCTGGCAACAATTCATCGCCGTCGAATCAATCTGGAACGTTCAGTCCGAGCTCTCCTTTCGGTCAGTTCGCGGAAAGCGATGCAACAGGACAATTTCGCCAACAACTGGGACAGCTTCCGCAACCAGGAATTTCGCAAGAATTCAGTCGAATCAATCAGCAGCTCGGTGCCTACGACGCCGACAACCAGCTCTTGAACACCGAAGTCGCGACACTCAAGCAAAAGCTCGAACTGGCGAACCAATACAATCAGACATTGAAACAACAACTGACCGACACCTCCGACCGGATCACGCAATCGGGCAATCAACAAAAGATTTCTCAGCAACAATTCGCTAGTATGCAGCAGCAGATTGACCAATATCGGCGCCGGATCGCGGATCAGGATCGCCTGTTGGCTCAACGTACGACGAATAATTCACAGCCAAATAATTGGCAAGGAAACGGTTCGACGAACAACGGCAATTTCCTAAACAGCACGTTTCAAAGAGGAGCCGGCACGTTTAGCAACACCGGCTTCAGTACGCCTAGCGGATCGGCCACGATTCGAGCCAACAATGGCTTGATGCAAAAACTTAATTCGATCAACATCCCAGGTGGCGACGCTCGTATGGATGGCGACATCATTCGTGTTGAGTTTCCGACAGACCGACTTTTCACCAGCGGCAGCTATCGAGTTCAATCGGCTCAGCTTCCTGTGCTACAGAATATTGCGTCAACGATTCGCGAATCATTCCCCAGACAAATCGTCGGCATCGAAGCACACTGGGACGGCACGCCATTGAATCCTCCAGGCACCACTGACCATCAGCTAACAGCTACGCAGTCGCTGGCAGTATTCGATGAACTCGTTCGACTCGGTCTGCCGTCAAAACAGTTGTTCACAATGGCGATGGCCAGCAATCGACCTCGGCACCGACAGCAGAGTGTTGGCGGCGTGAGCCCTAATCGCAGAATCGAACTGGTGATCTATCCGGAAAGCTACGATCGGTAGTAAAATCATCAAGCCTCCGTGTACGCTGTTCGTAGTTAATCCCTTTAGGGATGTCTCGCGACGGAGCAGTTCCCAATGCAAAACCACCTAAAGGCGGTTACTACAAACAACGTGCAGGTTGCTTCCGTCAATCAAACAACGACCGTGCCTTCGATGTTTGTCAGGTCTCGAAAAAGATCTCCCAGCTTTTCGTAAACCGCACCGACCTCTCCGATCATTCGCCCATCAATTTCGACGACCGGTGCAAGCTCTCCCATGGTTCCAGTGCAGAAAATTTCATCGGCCATATAGAGTTCCGCCAAAGAAATATCCCGTTCGTCGTATGGAATTTGGTGATCCTCACAGAGCCGCAAAACATTCAGCCGCGTAATCCCTTCCGGACACGCAACGGCTCGGGGAGTGTTCACAACGCCGTTCTTGACGACGAACAGGTGCGTCGCATTGACCTCGGCAACAAAACCGCGTGAGTCAAGCATGATCGCATCGTCGGCGCCGGCTGCGGTCGCCTGAATTTTTGCAAGGATTGAGTTAATCAAGTTGTTGTTGTGAATCTTTTGATCAACGACATCAGAATCAGGTCGGCGGATCGAAGAGGTAAACAACTTTAGTCCGGATTTGTCGTAAACAGGTTTCTTAAATTCGGCCAGAATAATCAGCGTCGAACCGAATGATTCAGCCGCGGATCCATCCCGGAAGTAATTTTCCGGCCACGCGATAGCGTCAACCGAATGTGGACCTCGTCGGTCATCTGATTCGCAGCGAGCGCCTTTTTGATTTCTTCGGTCAGCTTTTCGTGACTTGGAATGTCGACAAACGCCATCGCTCGGGCCGAATCTCGCAACCGATCGAGATGCTCCGTCAAGCAAAAGATTTTACCTTGATACAGTCGCAGACCTTCCCAAACGGCGTCACCGCCTTGCACGACCGAATCGAAAACACTGACTTTGGCCTCGTCGCGGTGAAAGAGTTCGCCATCGATGTTTACTTTCAAGTTTTCATTTCGCGGATCAAATTTTTGCAGCATGGCTTTCGAGTCAATTGAGGTTTTGGTCAGATAAGGATTCACCAATCATCCTCAATATCGGCAACAAATGCGAGCGGTTATTCAACGAGTCATTGAATCGCGAGTCGATGTCGAAGGAGAAACAGTAGGATCGATCTCTGCAGGCTTGCTGGTACTGCTGGGTGTTGAGAAGGGTGATCAGCAGAGCGACTTCGACTATGTGCTAAGCAAAACGCTGGGCCTTCGGATCTTTGAAGACGAAAACGGAAAAATGAACTTGTCGCCCGTTCAAGTTAGCGCAGAAATCCTTGTCGTAAGTCAATTTACGCTATTGGGAGATGTCAGACGCGGCAAACGACCGGCGTTCACTGCCGCTGAAGACCCGGCAATTGCTGAGCCAACGTACCTCAGGTTCGTGGAAGCGATTCGCGACAAAGACTTGAAGGTCGCGACAGGCGTGTTTGGTGCCGACATGAAGGTTCAACTCGTCAACGACGGGCCGGTCACGATCCTGCTCGACAGTCGCAAAGGGTTTTAATCTGCAAATCGCCACGACGTTTCGAAGTCTGGCGTCAACTCCTGCTTCTTAAACCGAGCTCGAATCAATTCGATCGGAATCGAATTCTGTTGCAAAATGGCATCATGAAAATCTTTTTCGACGATCGTGCCCGATTCAACCAGTTCTTTGTACATCGCCCGAATTTGCAATCCGCCCAACATGTAGGCTGCCTGATAGAGCGGCCCATAACCGCCCTGAACAGAGCGACGAACTTCACCAGTTGCATTGTTTCGTTCATGACCAACGCGCTCGACAAGGAAATCGACACATTCCTCCGGCGACATCTTGTTCAGATGATAGCTGAGCGAAAAGATGATTCGGGCACATCGATGTTTACGCCAAAACAACATCCCAACGCGATCTTCTGCCGACCGTGCAAAATCAAGATCCCACAAACGCATCTCCCAGTAGAGCGCCCAACCTTCGACCCAAAATGGTGTGTTGAAAATTCGCCGATAAGAACGATGTCGATCTCTCATGAAACCTTGCAGATGATGCCCCGGAATCAATTCATGATGCACAACGGCACGAGAAAAATGTGGATTGTTTCCGCGCAAGCTCATCAACTTGTCTGAGTGTTCCATGTCGTCTGTTGGATAGGAAACCAGAATCGTGTCGCCGCCAAGAAAATACGGGCTGACGCGTTGTCGCTCTGGAGACATCATTCGCATCCGCCAAGTTTCCTTGCAGAGCTTTGGAACGGTCACAAGGTCACGTTTTTCGATGAATTCGACAGCTTCGATCGCCATTTCGCGGATCAGCTTCGGCTGCTGTCCGGGCTCAACAAATTTTCGTTTCACCGAATCTTGAGCTGCTCGCCAATCGCCTTTGAATCCCAGCTCTTGAGACGCCCTGAGCATTTCCTTTTCACACCATTCAAACTCGCGATTTGCGATTTCGATCAGCTCCGTAGGCGAGTACGGAATATGTTCGAACTTGAGCGCTTTGATCAACGCTTCGTTGCCAATCGGTTCGCCAACGATTTTTGATTTGTCGCCATCATCAACTTTGCCCAGCTTACGTTTTAGGAGAGCCGCGTATTGGCCAAGGACATCATTGGCTTTCCTATACGGAGTCTTACACCACCACGTAAACATCGGATCGTAGCCGTTGTAAAATCGATACCAATCGCCCAACGACCGCTGCAGTCGGTAGACACGGCGTGAAGCTCGGATCGCATTTGTGGAATCTGCAGCCGAGAGGGTCCCTTCGTTGACCCACGACTTCAGTTCTTCAATTTCAACAGCCAGCTGCTCGAGCGATTCTGCAGACTTTCGTCCTTCGACTTCGTCGCCATTTTCTTTGGCTTCCAAAAGCCCAACGATTGTGTCTGCAAACGGAATCAGCTCGCCAATCTGCTGATCCTTCTTACGATCAGTTTCGATTTGGTCAAGTTCGTGCCTCACCTTGTTCTTGAGCAGCAGATAGTCGACTTTTCCGTCGATCGAAAGTTCTTCGAAGTTGACCTCGGCCAGTTCATCAAGCTTCCTCTTGTAGAAGCCTACGAAGCGATCTGATTGAGATTGCGACATCGGAATCGCGTATTTGAACCGAAGGCTTTCGTAGTCCGCTTCAAACCTGCGGATCATCGGTTCAAGGTTTTGTGATTGAGCAGATGCAGTTTGAACAAACGGAATCAAACTGAGCAAAAGGATCAGCGACAGAAATCGACAGGAACGATTCGCAAGCATGGTCGTGCACTAAACTGACAATGAAATAGCAGTTGCTACTTTACACCAACTTTTTGCGGATCGTCACGTCGTCCTTGCTGATTTCGACTTCATAACCCATATCGATCAACTTCGCACGACACTCGTCCGAGGCCCCGTAGTCTTTGTCTTGGCGAGCCGTCACCATGGACTGTCGCAATTGCTCAGCTTGATCATCGCCGCCTCCCGATTCGGATGAAGCTTCTGCCTCGCAATCCATACCCTCGTTCAGCGGAGCCAATTGCAAAACGCTGTTCATCGCTTTCCAAACCGCCAACGATTCTTGCGGATCAGGATGGTCCCCGCGAACCCACGGATGCATCACGCCAAGAGCCTCAGCAATGTTCAGGTCATCCGCCAACGCATTGCCAAAAGCCCCCAACACGGGATGGTTTAGATCGACTTCCGCAGTTTCACCACCGGTTTTCGATTCCAATTCCGCACGGAATTTCATTAGCCGCTGAATCGTACTCGCGGAATCAACCAAACCCTTGGAAGTAAAATTCATGTTGGTTCGATAGTGCGATTTGATCAACTCAAAACGAAGCACGGCTGGGTGCACTGGCTTGCCCATCGGATTGCCATCGCTATCTTTGACTTTTCCTTCGAAGACATCGCGAGCGGTGTAAAAGTTGCCCAACGACTTGGACATTTTTTCACCTTCGACGAACAGGAACCTCGCATGGATCCAGAAACTCGCAAACGAATCATTGCCGCTGCATCCGCAGCTCTGCGCGATCTCGCACTCATGGTGCGGGAAGATCAAATCTTCGCCGCCAGTGTGAATGTCGATCACATCACTGCCGAGAACTTTCGACGCCATCACGCTGCACTCAATGTGCCAACCCGGATAGCCGGTGCCCCAAGGAGAATCCCATTTCATTAGGTGGGTCTCATCAGCTTTCCAAAGTAGAAAGTCAGCCGGATGCTTCTTCGTCGATTGATTCGCATCTGAAACACGACCACCGGCACCACTTTGCAACTCGCTCATCGAGTTTCCGCTTAGTTTGCCGTATTCTGGAAAACTTTCGGTACTAAAGTACACCGCATCGCCGGCAATGTAAGCGTGCCCTCGCTCGAGCAATCGCTGGATCATTTCGATCATGCCGTCGATGTGCTGAGTCGCTCGCGGAACTTTCTCCGGATACTCAAACGCGATCTTGTAGCCCAACTTTCGGCTGTCGTGCATGAACGCGTTGGTGTAATAGTCCGCGATCTGCCACGGATCATTTGGGTCGTCGATTTCTCCTTCGGCAACACGGCCAGACTTCTTGTTTTCTTTGACCCGGTCTCCGGCCTTCTTCATTTTGTCCTCTTCGCCTTCGACCATGTGACCGACATCGGTGATGTTCATCACGTGATCAACGGTGTAGCCACCGAGTTCGAGGGAACGCCGCAACAAATCCCCAAACAAGAAGGAACGAAAGTTTCCGATGTGCGCGAAGTCGTAGACAGTTGGGCCGCAGGAGTACATTCGGACATGATTTGGCTCAAGTGACTTGAATTTTTCGGTCGTATTGGTCAGCGAGTTGTAAAACTGGAATTTCATGGTGTCTGGCATGGGGCCGAAAATGGGTGGGTGATCGGTGGTTTGATTACGTAAACGGTATCATTTCAAGCGATTTTTCTCGATAGCGATCGAATTCAAGCAAAATATCGTTTTCGGAATGTAGCTCGCGACAATTGTGAGGGTGAGTAATCGCCGTAATCCGAATAACCGGCTCAATGGTCAATGAAATTGTAGAATTTACAAAGTTTGAAGGGTGCAGACCCTACTCCTACGTTAAATTTTGTTGATACGTCCGATCTGGCAACTACGCTGGAGAGAGCCCGTGATCCTTTTGACTAACCCCCCCAAGACTACATCATGAACATTCGATCCTCATTTTCGCTTCTTTTGTTTGCACTTGTCGCGATCGGCACTTCGCACGTCAACGCTCAAACTTACACGCTCGGTTTCGACCAAGCCGAATACAATGTCGACCCCGGCGCCACAATCGATGTCACGCTTGTTTTGACGGAAGAAATCACCGGAGGTGAAACTTCTCGCCTAGATACTGCTGGTAGTGGCTTATTTGCTTTTGGCTTGGGTGTTGACTATTCGGCATTCACAGGTGCTGCAAGAGGTTCAGCTTTTGACTCATTGATTTTCAATGCTGAGTTCCTTCAAAACGATCCGGATTTCACGAAAATCGAAGATGATACTGTCAATAGCATTGTCTCATTTGAAACTTCCGAAACTTCGGGAGCCGGGATTAACGGCACATCACTGTCTGCCAACCTTTTTGAACTTGACCTTGCGACGCTAACTTTCACCGCTGGCGATGCAGCCTCAATTACGACGCTTCAAATTGGAAATGGTCAATCGCCGATCACCAATCCTCCGATCTTCTTTGCGGACGGATCGACTCCTGATGTCGCATTCGGCAGCGGCCAGATCATTGTCAGCGCTGTTCCTGAACCAGGAAGTGCTGCAATCCTAGCAGTCTTTGCTTGTGCTGGTTTGATGACGCGACGTCGCAAGTAAGCGATCAACAACGGACGAACATGAAAAGGCACGGCATTGCGACCGTGCTTTTTTTGTGCGCTTTTTCTAGGGAGCTATCGAGCGATCATTGCTTTATCTGCAATGTCTTTGCGACACCAAGCACCATCCCAGCGAATACATTTGACTGCCTTGTACGCCTGAAGCTTCGCCTGAGCGACCGTATCACCCATCGCAGTAACGCCAAGAACACGTCCGCCGGTGGTGACGACATTGCCTTGGTCGTCCATTTTTGTTCCTGCGTGAAAGACTTTCACATCGGGAATCTTTGCAGCTTCCTCAAGGCCGCGAATCACTTTTCCCGTTTCATATTTATCGGGATATCCGCCGGAAGCCATCACGACACAGACACTGGGCCGGTCGTCCCATTCCAGTGGACCGATCGAAGAAAGCCGACGTTCGCAAGTTGCTTCGATGATGTCAACAAGGTCTGTCTTGAGGCGAAACAGCAACGGCTGGCATTCCGGATCGCCGAAGCGAACGTTGTATTCGAGCACCTTGGGGCCATGCGGCGTCATCATTAAGCCCGCATACAGGATGCCAAGGAAAGGCGTTCGCTGACGCTTCATTGCATGAACGGTGGGGACGAGAACGTTGGACTCAACCCACCGCAATGTTTCGTCATCAATCGACGGCGTCGGGCAATAAGCACCCATGCCGCCGGTGTTTGGACCTTCATCGCCATCGTGGGCTCGTTTGTGATCTTCGGCCGGCGGCAACGTCAAAATTGTTTTGCCATCGGTGATCGCGAGGATGCTGGCCTCGAAACCTTCGAGTCGATCTTCGATGATCAGCTTGTCGCCGGCGCTGCCAAATTGTTTCTGTCTGGCAATGACGTCGATCGCCATCAACGCTTCATCGCGAGTCGAGCAAACGATGGCTCCTTTTCCGGCAGCAAGTCCATCTGCTTTGACGACCAGAGGTACATCTTCTGGCGTTTCAAAATAGCGTTCATTGATGAATCGCTCAGCACCCTCGGCGTCACGGAACTCGTGATAGTCAGCGGTCGGCACGTCTGCGTTTCGCATCACTTTTTTACAAAAGGATTTACTGCCTTCAAGAGCCGCCGCTTCTTTCGACGGGCCGAAGACCAGTAACCCCTCTTTCTTGAACGCGTCGGTGAGTCCATCGCACAATGGAACTTCTGGTCCGGCAATCGTGAACGCGATTTCGTTTTGCTTGGCAAATTTGACCAAGGCCGGAATATCCGTCGCCAAAATATCCACATTTTCAGCATCCTGAAGCGTACCAGCGTTACCCGGGGCCACGAAAACTCGGTCGACCTTGGGGCTTTGAGCAACTTTCCATGCAAGGGCGTGCTCACGTCCACCGTTACCAACGATTAATATGTTCATTTGCTGAGGTCCGACCTTGACGGTTCGGGGTTTAAATTTAGACATCAAACGCCGCGAATTCTAAGGTCATCGGCATCGAAAGTCACGGCCTTAAACTGGCCGCGTGTGCTATACTGTTGACGCTGGACACACTTACGAGAGAACGAACATGAAATCAAATTTCACATTGGCCCTTTTGCTGGCCTCAGCCATCCTGTTGCCACAAACTTTGACCGCTCAAGAGACTGCGACTGCATCAAAAACTACGGCCGCTAACGCAGACGGCGAATGGGGACATCTGACAGGAACCGTTACGGTCGACGGCGACGTCGCTGCACCCAAGGAAGAAGCTGTCGGTGATCACGCTGACAAAGCGGCCTGCTTGGTCGATGGCAAGGTTCCGATGGACGACAACGTCCTCGTTAACGCCGAAAACAAAGGTCTCGCTAACGTCTATGTCATCATGTACCTGAAAAAGAAAAAGGATCCGGCGATCCATCCGTCTTACGAGACGAAGAAAGCCGAGCCAGTTGTTTTGGACAATGTGAATTGCCGTTTCGTGCCGCACGCCACGTTCGTGCGAACAGGGCAAAAGCTGATCTTGAAGAATTCAGACGCGGTCGGTCACAACTGCCACATCACAACGTTCAACAACGAGCACAATCCGAACATTCCCGCGAACTCGGAAACAGAAGTCACCTTCGATACCGAAGACTCCCGTCCCGGAAACGTTACTTGCGATCTTCACAAGTGGATGGATAGCGTGATCTTCATTCGCGACAATCCTTACGTCGCGATCACCGATGCCGACGGGAAGTTCACGATCGAGAACCTTCCTGCTGGCGAATGGGATTTCCAATTCTGGCACAAGAAAGTTGGCTACTTGAAGAAGCTCAGCATCGAAAACCAAGAAGTCACCAAGAAAGGCGTCACCACCGTCACGATCGCTGCTGGTGAAACCGCTGACTTGGGTACGATGAAGCTGCCAGCGAAGGCGATCAAATAACTTGCATTTCGATGGCATAGGCTTCCAGCTTGTGAACCTCCTGCATGAATACAGGCTGGAAATCCGTGCCACCGATCCGCGACAATTTGAACCTCGACGATTACCAATGTTGGCCGAAAATAGATGCGTCAGGCTTTCTTTCCCGAACGTGATTCAATTGGTCAATCTAAGCAAATCTGTTCTCGTTCTGGCTTTCTGTTTGGCTTTTACCGGATGCGACAAATCTCCTGCGCCAGCGTTTCGACTCAACGATGTCGAAATATTGAAACAGGAGAAAGGGTCGCTGCCTCAAGGCGAACATTTTGCGGCTTCCTATGGCGAAGAAATCAACGCCGTTCTCACTTCGCTCTTCGGTACGCCGGAAGAGCCCAAGTTCCCGTACCTCGACGGCGACGAAGATGAAGCTCACGAATTCGTAAACTTCGACGATCTGAAGTGGGCGGCGGGACGAGTTCACAGCGACCGAGACGGCCGACCGATCAGCGGATTGTATCGAGAACACTGTTCGCACTGTCACGGCATCACAGGTGACGGAGCCGGACCAACCGCAGCGTTCTTGAATCCGTATCCGCGTGATTTTCGACTTTCAAAATTCAAATTCAAATCGACTCCGCTGCGGCGATCACCTACCGATCACGATCTGGAACTGATTCTCAGAAACGGAATTCCGGGTACTGCAATGCCATCGTTTCGGACGTTGCCGGATGACGAAATCAAAGCTCTGATTCACTACGTCAAGTACTTGACGATGCGAGGCCAATTGGAGCGACTGTTGATTTCGGAATTGAGTTCGCTTGAAGGCGAGCCGCTGATGGACATGAGTTTCGCTCCCGATGGCGATTTGGTCGCCGCGCTGGGGAAGCTCGAATCGGATGAAGATTCAGATGATGAACAAGAGGAACCGTCAGAAGATCAGGAAGCATTCGAAGAACAACTCGACTACATCCTGAACGAGTTGCTGCTGGAATTCGTGCTTCCACGTTGGAGCGAAACCGAAGATTCAGTCACCGAAGTTCCCCCCGTTCCAGATTCAATCGCCGCCAGTCACCCCGATCATGCGGCTTTGGTCGACAAAGGACGTGAAGTCTTTTACGCGAAAGGAAACTGTGCCCAGTGTCATGGGGACACCGCGATGGGCGATGGACAAACGGCAAGCTACGACGATTGGACTAATGACTGGATCAAATCTGCCGGCGTCGATCCAACCAACAGGAAAACTTACAAAGACTTCACTGATGCAGGCGCCCTCAAGCCACGTGTGATCCGTCCGCGAAACTTACGATTACCCATCTATCGCGGCGGCGGTCTGCCTCAAAATCTGTATTTACGAATCCTCAATGGCATCGAAGGCACACCCATGCCCGCTGGAGCAACGTTGACCGAAGATGAGATTTGGGCGTTGGTCGCGTACGTAAAATGGTTGCCTTATGAGCACGCTGATAAAGTCAAGCCGAAAATGGTTAACAATAAGGCAATCGCAAGGTAGCTTTCGCCGCAGCGTAAACAATATGAATCGTTTCTGGAGTATCCTTTTTTTCTCAGTGCCTATCCTCGCGATCGTCACGTTTCTGTTGACGCAGTTCGCGATTTGGCCGTTTGAACAGGTTTGGTTTGGCGAATCTTTTTCCGACGCCGGCAAAACGATTGACGGAATCTTCAATGGCATCCATTTGCTTTGCGCAGCGATCCTACTGGGCACCGTAATGACGATCGGATGGATCATTTGGAAGTTCGACCATCGCCGATACCAGTCGAATTCAAAAGCTGCCTACTTCTCGCACAACACCACGCTGGAGCTGATCTGGACAGCGATCCCAGCCGTGATTCTGATCGCGTTGGCATTCGTTCAAATGAACGCTTGGTCTGAAAACAAAATGGAACGACCAATGACCAGTGTCAACGGAACGATGGTCGAAGCACCTCCAACGGTTTTGGTCAAAGCCAAACAGTTCGGCTGGGAGTTCTATTATCCTGGTGCCGACGGAATTTTGGAAACCGAAGACGATCTCTACATTGAAAACCTGATGGTGGTTCCTGAACGGACCGACATCGTGATGCAGCTTGAAAGCCGTGACGTAATCCACAGCTTTTTCGTTTCCGACCTGAGACTAAAACAGGATGTGGTACCCGGCATGGTTCAGTTCGCTTGGTTCAATGCAAATCGAACAGGAGACTTGCAAATCCTATGCACTGAACTCTGCGGCTTCGGCCATTACAAAATGAACGCCAAACTGCGGATCGTTCCCCAAGCCGAATACGAACAATGGCTCGCGGAACTTCAGAATGAGTACTATCCGTAGTCAGGCTGGCAACAGCCCGGGAAACCAATCGAATGCCCCGAAGCTTTGCGACATCGGCTACGGAAACCAAAACGAAAATCATGGCCGAAACTTCCGACAATCTGTTAACCGCTGAACCGCCACGCCAAAATGCGCTGGTACGGTTTTGGACGACTTACGTTTTTGCGACCGACCACAAAATCATCGGCCTGCAGTTTCTGTTTTCGTCACTGATCTGGTTTGCGATCGGAGGCTTCTTTGCTCTTGCTGTTCGCTGGCAACTAGCGTGGCCGTGGAGCGACATGCCGATCGTTGGTCCCGCTCTATTCGCGGAATCCGGCGGACAGATGCCGCCCGAGTTTTACAATATGCTCTTCACGATGCATGCCACGATCATGATCTTCTTCGTGGTCATTCCAATCCTTTCTGGAGCCTTTGGAAACTATCTGATTCCGCTAATGATCGGTGCCGAAGACATGGCGTTTCCGCGGCTCAACATGTGTAGCTATTGGTTTATGTGGCCCGCGTTTGGCTGCATGGTCCTGAGCTTTTTCATGCCCGGCTACGGGCCGGCAGCGGGTTGGACTTCGTATCCACCGCTAAGCGTGCTGTCCAGTTCCGCACCGAGCAGCGGAGGAGCACAACAGCTGTGGGTTCTGTCGCTGCTGTTTGTCGGAGTTTCGTCGATGATGGGATCGATCAACTACATGACAACAATCCTCCAGATGCGTGCTCCCGGCATGAAGATGTTCCGCATGCCAATGACCGTTTGGGCACTGTTCATTACCGCCATCATGCAAGCCTTCGCGTTACCAGTCCTTACCGCCGCACTGTTGATGCAACTTTCGGATCAAACTTTCCAAACCGGTTTCTTTATTCCCGAACAAGCCGCAGCCAACAACTCGACCGCGGCCAGCGGCGGCGGACAAGTGCTCCTTTGGCAGCACCTGTTTTGGTTCTATTCGCATCCTGCGGTTTACATCATGATCCTGCCTGCGATGGGCATGGTCTCCGATATGCTTTCGTGCTTTTCCCGTAAGCCACTTTTCGGTTATCGACCAATGGTTTACTCGATCACCGCCATCGCCGGACTTGGGTTTGTCGTTTGGGGACACCACATGTTCATCTCGGGTATGAACCGAATTCTGGCGGTATCGTTTATGGTTTCCACGATGCTGATCGCACTGCCCAGCGGAATCAAAGTCTTCAACTGGATCGGAACGATGTGGGGCGGACGACTGCATTTGACGACACCGATGTTGTTTAGCATCGGCTTCGTTTCAATGTTCGTCATTGGTGGACTTTCCGGGATCGTGATGTCGGCACCACCGGTCGACATCGTCATTCACGACACGTATTACATCGTGGCTCATCTGCATTACGTGCTCTTCGGTAGCAGTATCCTGGGCGTGTTCGGGGCGATTTATTTCTGGTTTCCGAAAATGTTCGGCCGGATGATGAACGAGACTTTGGGTAAGATGCACTTTCTGTTGACGTTTATTTTCTTAAACTGCACGTTCTTTCCAATGCACTTCCTTGGCCGAATGCCGCGGCGATATGCGGCTCCCTATGTCAACGAAAGTCTGGAAAGTCTGCACGACATCAACGTTTTCATCACTTATTCGGCGATGCTGATGGGGGCGGCTCAGCTGATTTTCGCCATTAACTTTTTCGGCAGCCTGTTTTTCGGTGAGAATTCTGGACGCAATCCGTGGCGATCCAATACGCTCGAGTGGACAGCTCCCAGTCCGCCGCAACATGGGAATTTTGAATCGCAGCCGTTGGTCTATCGTGGCCCTTACGAGTACAGTCATCCCGATCGCGAAGATGACTACTGGCCTCAAACGGATCCCGCGATCCAAAAGTAGAGATCTTAACGCTGGGAACGAACGATTAGCTGAATTCTGAGGTTACGTGACGTCGCAAACTGGAGAATGTGAGCTTTTTCCACGGGCTACTTTGAAGAATCGAACTTTGCGAGCATAATGTGCGTACCAGAAGTTTTGGCCAATCCACTCACGCATTTTCCCGCTCGTAAAGCGATCCAGCGGGCTCATCTCCATGATCGAGAACCTCTCATTCCCCCTCATTTTGGCTCAGGACATCCGCGTCACGTACTGGCTGACTCCAGTCTGGATCTTGTCCGCGGGAATCACGCTCGGATTCCTGCTGGTGCTATTGAGCTACGTCAAGATCGCGATCCTTCAACGTATTCCCGTACTCAACTCGGTCGCCTCGAATCGGAACTCGTTCATCATTGGCGGCATCGTTCTGACGTTGGTGTATCTGGGGCTTTATGCAGCTTTCCTGTCGTGGATGCAAGGTTTCACGTTCTCTTTGGAAAGGGAACTGCAACCGATGATTTACATGCTGCCGGTGTGTGCAATTTTTGGGTTTGGGGCTTGGACACTGATTTCCAAAAAGTTTGCAGGCGAGTTTTCGACTCAGTTCAACGAAGGGTTGCTTCGTTGGTTGAACCGGATTTGCATTGCGTTTGTGATTTTCTTCGTCGTCGGTTTCCCATTGGCGAAGTTCAATGGCTTCGGGATCATTGAACCGGTTGAAGAGCCGGTCGAATTAATGAAGTCTTTGGCCCGATTGCCGTTCGCTGGAGTGAGCACCAAGACGTTCACGATCGAACCAAGCGACAGTGATCACTCGGGGGATTCCGCCGCGGTCAGCTTCAACGGACGCGAACTAAAACGTATCCAAGTCACAACGACTGAGCCAATCGAAATCGGATCCGAGCCGATTCAAGGCGACTCCGCCTACCTGCTTAGGGTCAATCCATCGGAAGACTTCAAGATGTACCGACCTCGAACTGACGGCAAGGGAATGTTCAAACATGAAGCTTATTCAGAAGTGTTTATCAACAATTTGGGTAATGAACCGGCGGTCGTCGAATTTTCTTGGGGCGTCGGGCCTTTTTACAATGAAGTCAACATCATCCCAATAATTGCCGGGCTGGTTCTGCTCGCCTATTTGATCCCGCTGATGCTGGCAAGCGCATTGCCGAAGATTTCAGCGATTGCACTTTCGACATTCAAAACAGAAGTCTCCCAGCCACTGTTTCTGTTGGTG